>SXZN01000035.1 GCA_005787865.1 Opitutaceae bacterium
AGCATGACGCCGTTGTTCATGCGCTGCGGAAAAAACCACGTCTGGGCGCGCCCAGCGGCGGCCACAAATATTTTTTGCGCTAACTCGGTCAGGGGAATATAAGAAAAACACGCCACCAAAGCCCCCAAGATGAGCAGACCCCAAAATACATAGCGGCCCGCGCCCGAAGGGGCTGGCGGGGCCACGGGCAGTGGTCGGACGACTGGTTGAAAATACGGCAGATGAGTCAGCAGTAAATGCGCCAAGGGGACCAAGCCGAGAAACGCAGCCACGAGCGATACGAGGGTCAGTAATTCTTTCCACAGCCACACTTGATCATCGCTCGCGAGATTGCTGGTGCGACCAAAGGCCTGGGTAAAATATTCGAGCTGATGCGCCGTGGCCTCGCGGCTGTACGGCTGGAAGGGATGCAGCGTCCGCTCATTATGCACCACGCGTAAATTGCGCGCTGCGGCTGTCCCGTAGTAATGATTCAGCGCGACCTCCGTGGGCGCGGCTTCACCCGGGCCAAGCGCTGAATTAATTAACCGTAACGCCTCTGGGGCGCGGCGCATGTCGCCATTTTGTAATTCGTTGCGGTACGCGCCTTCATCAAAAAAAGCGTAACTAAAACCGACGTGGGACCGGACATTCTTGAGAGTTTTCGCCGTGAGCGATAACGCGTAACCCGAGATGTACACGGCATGCAATTTACTCGGGCGACCTAAGCGCAAAGCCTCTTGGCCAAAATAACTGGCGCCTTGCAGCACCGCGTTGCCCCCCGCCGAATGACCCGTCGCGCCGATTTTTGCTTGGTCAATGTAGTTAAGATTTTCCGTGGTGGCGGCATAGTTTACCACCGCGAATAACCCATAGCCTTCGGTGGTGGCGGACTGGGCGGTCGCCGAGGAACTTGAGCCACCCTGAGCGTACGGATCGAGCGCGATAACCACCAGGCCCCGCCGCGCCAGTTCGAGGGAAATATTAGCCAGCGATTCTTTGGAGCGCTGAAACCCGGGCACGACAATAACCAGCGGAGCCGGTTGCTTACTCGTAGCTGAGCGGGGCCGGAAAAGATCGGCGACCAACCACTGCCCATTCTGGGTGGGGATCTTGAGATCCATGACCTGCACCCGCCCACCAGAATTCTGAATCAGTGAAGCCAGCAAACTGGCCACCACCACCACGAGGGTACAGGCCAGCAACTGCCTTTGGCTTCGGCTGGTATTACCCGGGATAGGCACGCGCAGCGGCACAGCGTCAGACATAATAAAGACGAACTAAATTAAACACCATTGACCTACGTTCAGCAAAAACGCGGGCAGGGTTGCCGTCAGCGGGGTGCTACTCATTTAAGCGTAGCGCCCCGCCGCGTGATTTAATCACGCCCCCTGCCCAGAAAAATTTGCCGGATTAGAGCTTTTTGGTCAGTTGGAGCGACCAAGACTGACCGCGGGCCATTAAATTATAGATTGCCGGATCATAGCCGCGTGAATCGCTCGAGAGCGGTGGCTTGGTGTTGCGCAGATTAATGACGCCGAGGCGAATCGTGGTGTCATTAGTCCACTTATTTCTCGTGCGCAAACGATAGGAGATATTCGCGTTGTAGGTAATCGAATCACTGACGCGGTAACGATAGACGGTGGTGCTATTCGTGACCACGGGCACGATGTAGTTCGGCGCACCAAGCGAATCATAGATCGCTTGAGTTGTCGTGGCCCCGCTATCGCTATAGTCGCCGATATAATAAGCCGAGAGGCCGGCGCTCCAAGCCGCGCGCCGCCAACCGAGCGAAGCGCTGCCGCGCCAGACTGGAGTAGCGCCGCCGACTGTAGAAGAATTGGTCCAGAGCAGATTAGTGCGCGAGGCCCCAGCGGAGTTATAAGCGTAAAAGTCGATGAGCTTAGTCCAGGTCGTGTTAAACGTGAAATTGCCGATGGCGGTGATGGGGAAACGGTAGTTCAAATCGAAATCAAAGCCGTTCACAAATTCCGATGCTTTATTGAAATAAGTCGTGCGCAGAATATCGATCGCGCCGACGACTGCTTTTTGATTACCGGCGGTCCGGGTGGAATTGTAGAGCGTGAAGGAATCACGATCGGCCGGCGTGACCGCCAAGCGCACGACGGCGCCATCCCCTTTGTAATTTGCGGTGCCGGAACCTAAATCGATCGAGCCAATCGCCTGCCCGGCCGCGAGGGCGGCCTGCGTGGCTACGTTCAGCGCTAAGTTGTCATCGGTAATCGAGCCCGCAGAAGCGATGACATTGGTTTGCGCAATCTCCCAGTAATCAACGCCGAAAGAGAGACCTTTAACCAGCGGCACCTCAATCACGATACCCGCCGACTTACCTTTGGATTCTTCGGGTTGAAGATTGGGATTACCCGCGGCCACGCTCCGGCGATTCGAGGGGCCGTCGGTCGTCAGACCGGTAACGCCGCTGCGATAAGTATCCGTGCTGCCCGTCACGGTGCGAATCAAGGTACCGGTGAAAAGTTGCGCTAAGTTAGGCGCATGAAATCCCTCGTTGTAGGAACTGCGCACCATCGCCCAAGAAAAAGGCCGCCAGTTAACCCCGAGCTTGGGTTTGGTGGTATCACCAAAGTCAGAGTAACTCTCGAAGCGCGCCGAGGCCGACAACTCAAGGGAGCGCACCAGCGGTAAGCGGAATTTATTACCCACCAGCGGCAGGCTGGTCTCCACGTAAGCCGCCTCCACGTGACGCGTACCGTGGGTGTCAGGGTTGGGGGAGAACCCGAGGAAATCGTTAGTGGATTCGTCTAAACCGGAGCCAGCCGGATTTAAGCCCGCGTAGGCTGGACGCAGATCGTCATAGCCTTCGTAGCGCCACTCGCCCCCGACCGCTGCGCCGATCGCGTTGCCGCCCCAGATCGACAGCACATCGCCGGCCGCGCGAACGTCGCCGCTTGCCAATTTTGTAAAGCCCTCGCGAATAAATTTCGAGCGGAAGCCCGACTGCACCATCGAAGAATTAACGTACGGGCCCGTCACCACGAGGCCGCCGTTCTGCACGGCAAAGGTCCGCGTGAAAGGATTAAACGCCTTTAACGGATCGGTCTGGTTAATAGCGGCGATGAGCAGGCTCTTCCGGCTCGGGCCTGCCTCTTCATCGGTGACGTGAGCTTGCGAATAGAGTACCGCGCTCTCCCAGGTCCAGTTGTTGAAAAGCTTGCCGCGCAGCCCGGCGACCCCGCGATAGATGGTATTGGTCACCGTGGCCGTGCGATCCATCAAATCAGTCAGGCGTTTATTAGTAATGGAGACAGCCGAAGGCGTCCCCGTCAGGCGGGCGGTGCCGTCGGTGTTAGCGGCGCCCGTGGTCGACCAGAAGCGCGTGCCAAAGGGATTCCACGGATTGGTGGCAGGCACGATAATGAAGCCATCGGTGCTCTGCGTGATCCCATCCGGCTCACGATAGGTCAGTGAATCTGCGCGATAGAAGCTTAGATCAGTGAAAAAAGTAATGCGGCTATTCAGGTCGTACTCGCCGCTGGCGAAAATATTATAGCGCTTCGACTGAGGCTGGATCACGCGGTAGGCGTTGTTATTCCAGTAATAGTCATGCGTGATCCCAGCCCGGGAGGGCGCCGCGGTTAGAAATTGCGCGCCGCCTAGCCCATTACCATTGGGGGCGAGATAAAATACGCCCGTCGCGGAAGCGAGGGTCGTCGGCACGCCCGTTGGCCGCGCCCCGGTGAAGCCGGTGACTGCCCCAAAGGCGTTGGTCGCCGTGATCGTGCCGAGCAGATAATTACCATATTCGCTGGTGGCGGAGCGCAGATTGAACGTGGTGTTCGTGGCGACATTCCACGGCGCCGGGGCGCGGTAGGTGTTGTCGGCCTCAGCTGAAAACTCCCGATCCCGTGCAAACATCGCTTGGCGCGTATAGTAATCAGCCACGATCATGCCGCGACCCTTCCCATTAGAAAAATCGAAACCGTGCGTGAGCGTGGAGCGAAATTCCGCCCCGTCGCGATAATTAGTCTCCCCGTAGCGCAATTGTAGCTCGGTGCCGTTATAGTTACGGCGCGTAATATAGTTAATAACCCCCGCTACCGCGTCGGTGCCGTAAATCGAGGAAGCGCCATCGCGCAACACGTCGATATGATCGAGGCCGCGATTCGGCAGTTGGTTCACGTTGGTTGAGAGCGTGGGGACCCCGGCCTCCGATTGACTGATCGGGTGCGGGGCGAGCCGGCGGCCATTCAACAAGATGAGCGTGTTGCTGGAAGGGATGCCGCGCAATGAAACCGTGGCGTTGTCGCCGCGCGCGGTGGCGCCCAGCGTGGCGGTTTCGTTGCCAGGCAAACCGGTGACTTGCGGGAGCGAAGTAAGCAGATCGGCCGCTTGCGCAGCGTCGCGAACTTCCATGGCGTCTTGGTCGATGACTGTGACCGGGAGGGTCTTCTCCGCGTCGAGGCGCTTAATATTAGAACCCGTGACGGTGAAAGTCTGGAGTACCACCGTCTCTTCTTTGGGACTCTGGGCCGCGGTCGGGCTCAATTGAGCTTGGGCTGAAGAAAGGCTGGCGGCAAAAGCCAGCAGGGCGAGATTGCTCGCGCGACGAAGTGTATAGGGTGTTAGGTTCATAGGTGTCAGGGTTGACTAAGTTAAAGACTGAAAAGTGGCAAGAGGTGTTGCAGCGCCGATGGGGCCATCCCCTGGTTCGAGTGCTTCACATTAGGCACGGTGGCTAAGGTCCAATTAAAAGGCGTGTTCAGCGCCGCGGCCGCGGCCTTGGCGTGCGTAAAGAAATAGTGGCCGCGCGCAAAACGATAGAGACCTTGCGCATTAGCTTCCGGGGTATGGCGAAGACTTTTATGCTGCGGATCAATATCGGCCTCGCCCAACAGCACCACCAGCGGACGCGCAAATGCCGTCCGGAGCGCCGCCTCGTTCAAAACAGTCCCCTTAAGTCCGTAGGGAAAAGCAGTGGTCAATTCGGGCAGCATATACCAACCCGCATTGGCCGCGATGAGCCGAGTCACCCGCGCCTCTGGTATAAAATACAAAAATCGCTGCACAAATTGCGCCCCAGCCGAATGGCCATAGATTAGGTAATCATTGCGCTGACTGCCCAAGCGCTCCCGGACGGCGTCGAAGATCGGCTCGATCATGCTATAGGACCATTGGGCCCGCGGCACGGGGTGGCCGCTGGCATCAAATAAATTGCCAGAATTAAAGGCCTCCTCGCCGGGAAATTCAGTTTTGGAGAACTCTGGCACCACCAGCAGGATTTTTTTCTGCTCAGCCAGTTCCACCCAATCATGTAAATATTCCTCGGCATTACGCCCCACCCCATGAATCACAAACAGCACCGGCGCATCTGCCGCAGCTCCGGCCGGACGATAATGCCACACGGTTAATTTATGGCCACCACTGGAGAAGAGGAAACTCCCCCGCGTCGCCGACTCCGTCCCGAGCGCCGTCAGGCTCAAGCCAACTAAACCGAGGGCAAAGAAGAGGAGCCAAAAGCAACGCATGCGTAAAGGGTGATGGCAGAAAGGAAGATGGATTGATGGGGCCTGCGATCAGCCGCGTTAGACCCACAAGATAATGTACGAAAATCCTGAATGAACCACTCGTTCTATTATTGTCTAGCTAAACTCCCCTGCTGGGATGGCGCAGTTATAGGTAAGGCTCCCGCCGAGCTAACTCCTTAGCTACTAAGGCCGAGGCGCCCTAGCGTTAAGACCGCAGCCGCCAGTCACAGGCCAGCGGCGGGCTCGATATGCACCGTCACATCGCTGATACGATGACTCGCCGAAGCGATGAGTGCATCTTTGACGGCGTGCGCGATGCCGTGGCCTTCACGCACGGTTAAATCACCGTCCACCCGCACTTGAATATCCACAAGGTGACTGAGTCCACTTTTGCGCATCCGCACTTTATCGAGCGCCCGCACCCCCGATACCGCGAGGGCGAGCGCCCGCACCTCATTTTCGAAATTCTGCGGTGCGGCCGTGTCCATCACATCGCCGAGGGCCTGCATAAACATACTAAAGCCATTGAAGGCGATGATCACACAGCCAAATAAAGCCGCCCAGTCATCAGCCGTTTCCCAACCAGCACCGCCCCAAAGCGCGATACTAATACCCACAAAGGCCGCGCCCGAAGTGATGGCGTCAGACCAATGATGCATGGCCTCGATGCCCAGCGCCGTGCTCCCCACCTCTTCGCCCGCCAGCCCCATGCGCCGCGAGAACCATGTTTTTGCAACGATTACGCCAGCTAACACTAATAAGGTCCACCAGGCCGGACCTTGATGGGGCGTCCGAATTTCATGGATGGCATGCGAGGCGACCCAACCAGCCATCACAAAAATAACTAAGGCGACCACCAACCCAACGAGCGGCTCCGCTTTGCCGTGCCCGTAAGGATGATTCGCATCTGGCGGACGCGCCGCCACCCGAAAACCCGCCCACACCAGCGTCGAAGATAAAATATCGAGCATAGACTCCGCCGCATCCGCAATCAGCGCATAGGTGTGGCCGAATATGCCCCCCGCTAATTTCACCACCGCCAGCACGGCGTTTAGCCCAATGCCCCGCAGCACCAAGCGCGCACTGTTATTTGCGCGCTGTGCAACCGCTTGATGCACATCGGACGGCTTCATCCTAGAGCGCGGAAATCTGCTGATAAAAAACCATGCCGCACGTTGGGTGCTCACCGCACGACACTCAAGCCTCCTGTCGGCCGCGCACGTCGGCATTGACCGCCACCCGCCACCGCGACATACAGCAGTCGCCGTTTATGTCTGACACCGCCACCCCGCTCGCCACTGATCCGGTAAAGCAATTCTCGGTTTTTTTACCGAATCGCGTCGGCCAGCTTTATGATCTGACGGCCTTACTCGCGAAGCATAACGTGCACGTGATGGCGATGACCACTCTCGACACGACGGATTGTGCGATTGATCGATTAATCGTGGATGACCCTGACCGCGCCCGGGAATTGATGGCGGCCACTAATTTTGCTTACACCGAATGCGAAGTGCTGGCCGTAGAGATTTCCGATGAATCGCAACTGCAAGGCGTGCTGAAGGCGCTGCTCACGGTGGAAATTAACATTCATTATCTCTATTCTTTTTTTATGCGGCCCGAGGGAAAATCGGCTCTCGCACTCAGTGTGGAAGATAATGATCTCGCGGCGAGCGCGCTCAATACGCGCGGCTACAAGGTGCTGACTCAGCGGGATATTTCGCGCTGAAGGCGGGAGCCGTTGTCTCAGCACTCCAAGGCCAGGCGGCGCGGGCTGGTTAGCCTTTTACGCCCACCAGCTTTTCGCCCTCGAGCAAATAGACGCCGGTCAGATAACCGTTCTCGTACATCTCGCCCACGCGAAGTTTACCTTCAAAAGTAATTGGCACATCCATCAGCGGCTTCACGCCAGCGCCGATCATTTTGACCACCACCCACTCGTTGATTTTCGGCATGACGCCATAGCAACACATCATGGGGTCTTTAACTAAAAGCAGTTCCTTAACCAACCCGGCCTCCATCCGAACCGGCAACATATAACCCGTCACCGCCACTTTCTGCTGATCGAGCGCCTTGATCTTAGCCGGAATTTGATCAGCGCCCGACGGTGGCAGCGCCTTGGGATCCGCATTGTTAAATTCTGGCGCGGTGAACGGGAAAGAGGCCAAACGATCGAAACCGACCACCTCATATTCTACGGCGGCGGGGCCGACGATCGGCAGGCTGCCTACACAGAGGCCAAAGCATGAACGGAGGAGACGCCAAGAGCACTTCATGTCGGAAAAAATACTCAGGACCTCCACCGCGTCAAAGGATTTGGCTGGAACGATCACTCTTTGGCGCAGATTAAAGATTATCAACCCCGGATCAAGACACCGGAGCAATCGTCTCAGCCACCGGCACCCGATAACCCTTAAACGCCGGCACACACCCACCGAGGATACAGAGCCCGACAAAAACGGCGGGGCCCCAGCAAAAAACTGGATTCCATTGCAGCGGCTCAAGCACGACCCCGGTCTGCGCCTGAATAAGGGCCGCCACCGACCCAGCGAGCCCAACAAAGACGGCAAAACCCGCGGCTGATCCAAGCAGACCGATCACGGCCGCCTCCCCCACCACCGCTCCAAAGACCGTGCGGCGGCGGGCGCCGAGCGCGCGCAAAATGGCAATATCTCGAGCGCGGGCGCTCATGGAATTATAAATGCTAACCAAAACAGAACCTGAAGCCACCACCGCCACCAACCAAGCCACGAGGGTCAGCACCTGATCAAACCAGGCTACTTTGTTAAACAATTCTGCCACAATTGTTCCAATCGGATAAGCAAAGGTCAGCCGCCCGCCCTGACTATTGAGCCGCAAATTAAGCATCATGCCGGCTTCCGGGGCCCGCAATTGCACGAGCACCGCACTCAGCTCGTTCGCCGCCAGCGGATTATGCCCCTTCATGGTTTGCACTCCCTCCAGCGGAATCCAGATCACGCGATCAACCGGCGTGTTGGTCGGAGCCAAGATCCCAACCACCGTATAAACCTCCTCATGCTGCTCTGCCTGAGGATTGAAAATGAGGCCATGCGAAGGACGAAAAGTCGTTCCAACCCGCCACCCTAATTTTTTGGCCGCATAACTTCCGACCACGGCTTCAAGTTTGCCGATTTGAAAAAACCGCTCGCCGCGACCGACCTGATAACGATGGCCCGGCCTATATTCCACGTCCGTAAATAACGCTTCGGTCGTGCCCACAATGCGCCACCCTTGATAATTATCCCCGACCGCCAACGGAATCGCCGTCTTCACCTCGCGCTGATGCCGGATCATTTCGAAATCGGCGGCGGTGAGATTACCGGGCGATGCCTCGAGATGAAAAATTGCATTCAGCACCAGTTGCAACTTCGACCCGCGCGCCCCGAGCACCGCATCGAAGCCAGAATTGGTCGCCGCAAACACCGCCTGCGATTGCGTCTTCACCACCCACACCGTCAGCAATAAACCGCTCGCCAACGCAATGCTACCCGCGGTCACCAGCGTCGCCAGCAAGTGCTGCCGCAATGAACGATAGATAAGGTTAAAGATCATCGCGGAAAAATAGTCGGCGGTGTGGCTAAAGCCCGGTTGATCATCATGAAATCCTGCATTTGCTCAAACTGCGCGAGCACCCGCTCGTCATGACTCACCAGCAACAGAGCCGCCCCGGATTCGCGACATACCTCGCGGATCAATTGCAGCGCTTCCCGAGCATTGCGGCGGTCGAGATTGCCCGTGGGTTCATCGGCAAGGACCAGCTTGGGCCGATTAGCCAACGCCCGCGCGACCGCCACCCGTTGCTGCTGACCCGTGGAAAGCTGGCGAGGATAATGACCGAGTTTATCGCCCAGCCCCACCCGCTGTAATAAAGCCACCGCTTCAGCACGGTCCACGCCACGGCCAAAGGCCATCCCGAGTTCCACATTTTCTAAAGCC
>SXZN01000224.1 GCA_005787865.1 Opitutaceae bacterium
GTTACTTGGTGTGAACTAGGGTGCGTGGCTCCCGTTCCTGATTTCACCTTTGATTTGCTTGCCTACGGAGTGCTGGTGCTCGGTGGATTTGGCTTATTCTGGCTTTATTACGATCGACGCGACCGGCAGTTTTACGACTCCAAGCGTCGAAAGATTACGTTCCATTGCATCCGCTGTGATCATCTTTACACGGAAAAGACGGGGACTGACTTGGCCCAATGCCCACGCTGCAACCATCGTAATACTCGCTTGAAATTCTAAGGGGCCGCGGCGGGGTTAGCAGCCGTCGCGACTTTTTGATTTCACTTTAATAAAAACTATTTTAATTTCTCCTATGGTGCAGACAATTGCTGTTCTCGATTTTGGATCTCAACTCACGCAGGTAATTGCCCGCCGAATTCGTGAGTGTCAGATTTATTCCAAGATTTATCATTTCAGCACCTCCGCAGAAAAATTGCGTGAAGACGGCGTGGTGGGAGTGATCCTCTCCGGTGGTCCGCAGAGTGTTTACGCAAAGACGGCGCCGCATCCGGACGCCGATATTTTTAAACTTGGCGTGCCGGTGCTGGGGATTTGCTATGGCGTGCAGCTCATGGGCTATTTTCTCGGGGGTAAGGTCGCGCTCAGTAAGGCCCGTGAATATGGGCTTGGTCAGTTAACGATCAAGCGGCCTGGAAAACTTTTCGTTGGTTTGCCGCGGCAACTGCGGATCTGGAATTCGCACGGAGACAAACTCACTAAATTGCCGCCGGGTTTTGTGGCAACCGCAGTGTCGGAAAATTCGCCCTTTGCTGGTATTGAAGACCGTCGTCGGGGGTTTTATGGGATCCAATTCCATCCAGAGGTTTTTCATACGGAGCGCGGGGTAGATATAATCCGCAATTTCCTGGTCGGTATTTGTCGCGCAAAGCAGGACTGGACGACCAAGGATTTCATTGTTCAAGCGGTTGCCGATATTAAGGGAAAGGTGGGTAAATCTCGGGTCCTGCTCGGTTTGTCGGGTGGAGTTGATTCCTCTGTAGCGGCAGCCTTATTGCACAAGGCTATCGGTCGCCAATTGACCTGTGTGTTTGTGGACAACGGGCTATTGCGTAAAGATGAGCGGGCCTATGTGGAGGCGCTTTATAAGAGAAATTTTAAAATCGATTTACGCGTAGTGGATGCTTCCGCTCTTTTTATTAAGCGGCTCAAGGGGATCGTTGACCCTGAGGCGAAGCGCAAAATTATTGGACGTACCTTCGTTGAAGTTTTCGAAAAGTCGCTGAAGTCCATTGGAGGCGCGGAATTCTTAGGGCAGGGGACTCTGTACCCAGATGTCATTGAAAGTGTTTCCATCGCTGGCAATCCCGCGTCGTTGATCAAAACTCACCATAATGTTGGGGGATTGCCGGACCGTATGAAGTTGCAACTGATCGAGCCGCTGCGGGCTTTGTTCAAGGATGAGGTTCGTCAAGTGGGGGCGGCGCTCGGTCTACCGAAGGAAGTTGTCTGGCGTCAGCCTTTCCCAGGTCCTGGCCTAGGCGTACGCGTAATGGGTGATATCACTGCCGAGAAATTAGCGATCCTCCGCAACGCTGATGCCGTCTTACAGGACGAGATGATGCGCTCAGGTTATTACTGGAAGGTCTGGCAGTCCTTTGCCGTTTTCCTGCCGGTGAAAACAGTTGGAGTTTTCGGTGACGAGCGCACGTACGATTACGTGATAGCCTTACGCATTGTGGAAAGTATTGATGCCATGACTGCCGACTGGGCGAAGCTGCCGCATGAGTTGCTGCAAAAAATATCTAGCCGGATCACTAATGAGGTGCGCGGAGTTAGTCGGGTGGTGCTCGATATCAGTTCCAAACCACCGGCGACCATTGAGTGGGAGTAAAGTGCCTGATGCAAAACTGGTGCCACAGACTAATTTAGCGGTCGCCTCCTGATTTAATGAACTGGCGGGTCCTTAAGCTTATACTGAGCGCAGTTGGTTTGCTGCCCGTGGTATTATGGGCCGAAAGTGCTGAGCAAATTATCGCGAAAGCCCGAGCTTATCTTGGGAGTGAAAGTGCGCTCCAGGCTATCCATACCATTCATTTCACGGGCGCTTTAGAAGTCGATGCGCATACCCGTTGGCCGGCTGACATAATTTTTCGGAAAGATTATCAGCAGCGAATCACGGTTAATTTTGAGAAATATATCGAGACGACGGCGCTTGATCATTATGATGCATGGCAGATGCGGGTTAATCCAGCTGAGCCGACGCGCTGGCAACTCGCCTTACTGGATGGGACGCAAGTAAAGCGTTTGCGCGCGAATACGCTAGAAAACCTGAGCTTTTTTTCAGGCCTGGAACGGCAGGGTGTCCTGATCCGAGTGAGCGGCGAGGCGGACGTCGATGGGCTAGCCTGCGTCAGGTTATTGTTCACTCACTCGAATAATATTAGCTTTCAGCGTTATTTTGATCAAAGGACAGGCCGTCTGGTAAAGACTGAGACGGAAAGCGGGGGAGAAATTCGCGAAGTAGGCGAAATCATCGTGCAAGGAGTTCGTTTTCCCGGGAAAGTTATAAACAAGGCGGCTAATGGTCAGACCACCAGCATCATTTTTGATCGAATAATTCTGAATGAGCCAATTCCAGCTAGTGAGTTTGCCGTGCCGGCTGTGCCCACGCCTTAGTATGGAGTCGGCGTGAGCGGACCTTGGGTGATACTATTTCTACCAAGGCCTAGGTGAAAATCTACTGCCTGTGAAACTGAGGTGGGGGGCGTGCGGCTTTGCTTTGCAACAGGACAAATTTCTGCTCTTTTATCTCTTTACCCATGTCAAAGACCGCCCTGCTCAAGATTGATGATAAAGAGATCTCCTGCCCTGTGATGATGGGGACAGAAGGGGAATTGGCCATCGATGCGCGTAATCTGCGCAAAGATAGTGGCTATATATTTTACGATCAGGGTTACGGTAACACTGGTTCCTGTGAGAGTGCGATTACCTTCCTCGATGGCGATAATGGCATTTTGCGTCATCGTGGTTACCCGATCGATCAACTCGCTGGTCGCAGCGAGTATGTCGAAACTGCTTACCTGATGATTTACGGTGAGTTGCCGACTCAGCCGCAGCGTACCGCCTTTGGTCAATTGTTGCGGGAGAATGCGGCAATCGAGACGCAGATGCAGAAAATTTTTGAAGGGTTCCCCAAGGATGCACCGCCGATGGCGATGTTATCTTCGATTGTGGGTTCACTGGCGGCGCATTACCCACAATTGGCCACCAATAATTTCGAGAAAGATCTGCAGCAATTTGACCTCGCGGCGGCGATGGCCATTTCTAAAATTCGTACAATCGGGGCGATGATTTATCGTCACTCGCGGGGCTTGCCCTTTTTGCACCCCAAGGATTTGCCGTTTTGTGATAATTTTTTGCACCTCATGTTTTCTGAGCCCTATCAAGATTACGTCTTGGTTCCAGAAGTCACTAAGGCGCTGAATCTCATTTTGCTCATGCATGCTGATCATGAGCAGAATTGCAGTACCTCGACAGTGCGGATGGTAGGCTCGAGCGGGGCTAATTTATTTACTGCGCTCTCGGCGGGGATCAATGCGCTATCGGGTCCCCTGCATGGTGGCGCTAACACGGCGGTCATGCAAATGCTGCAGTCGATTCATGATGAGCATGATGATGGCACAAGATTTATTTCTGCGGCCAAAGGTGGCAGTAAGAGCAACCGGCTTATGGGATTTGGGCACGCGGTTTACCGCAATTTTGACCCACGAGCGCAAATTATTGGCGAGGCTTGTAGTGGGGTGCTCGCCAAGTTGGGCAAATCTGACCCTCTGCTGGAGATTGCCAAAAATCTCGAGCAAGCGGCGCTGAAGGATGATTACTTCATTTCGCGGAAGCTCTATCCGAATGTCGATTTTTACAGCGGAATTATTATGCGAGCGCTGGGTGTCCCGACTAACATGTTCACGGTCTTATTTGCCATGGGGCGGGCGCCAGGTTGGATCGCTAATTGGCGTGAGGTTGCCTCGAATCCGAAGGGGCGTATCTACCGTCCTCGGCAAATCTATGTTGGTCCAGTGAAGCGCGATTACGTGCCGATTCAGCAGCGTGGCTGAGGCGGAGGGCGCGGCGAAAGTTAAGCGGCGGTATCGCCTTTGGGCGGCTGAATATTCTTGGGCGGTGGTGATTTAAGGATTTGGTCAAGGGTGAGGCCGGTGGCGACTTGGAGTCCCTTGAGTAGACGCCAGAGCGCATACATCATCATGGCCATACTGGGAATAGAGATCCCGAGGAGACTGACCCAATGCATGCGGGCTAATTCCTGATTAAACATTTCAGTGCCCGGTGCGCTCCGGATAATTAAGCGAGCGCAGCCGTAGTTCAGCACGGCGCTGAGTAAAAACGATGCCGCGAGCAGGTAGCTGGCCGCTCGCATTAAGCGCTGGAACTCGGGCTGCATGCCGCGTTCGTTCAGCGCGATCTCGACGCGCTCAACATCGATTACTTGGGGGTTGTAGAGCATTTCGTGGACGAGGGGCTGCTTCGCTTTCATGGAGGCTAGTACCGCGATCCCGATGAGGGCGGGCAGTGCACCATCTTTAACGGCAAACCAAAAACCATCGAGATTCATCAACCCGAATCCACCGGAAATTAGTACGCTGCTGAAGCCGATGATAGATATAAAATTCATCCGCCGCCGGCGAAGAAAATCATGGACGCCGTAGGCGAGAGGGAAGATGAGGGCGACGAGTAAGCCTGCTTTTGGTCCAAGCAATTGATCGCCGCTGCACCAGGACATAATCGCGGTGGGCAGGCCAAGATTGCAGATGAGATTCAGTAAGAGATTCTCGGCTTTGGGCTTAGCGGTAGTCACAGGCATGGGCATCAGAGAAGGGGAACGCGGTAAAACGGAAAGGAAGAAACTGCGCTCAAGGTAAATTTCCTGATTCCCAGCAATCTTAATTTCAGTATCATTTTTGTAGATGATTCTTCTGGGCGTAAATATTGATCATAGCGCAACTTTGCGGCAGGCTCGTTACCGGCAGCTCGGTGAGGCTGTGGGCGGAAATATTGAGCCGGATCCGGTCGCGCTGGCGTTTCGGTGTGAGCAGGCCGGGGCGGATGGAATTACGATTCATTTGCGCGAAGACCGGCGGCATATTCAAGAAAGCGATGTGCGGCGTTTGGGCGCAGTTAAAGGAACTCGCTTGAATCTGGAGATGGCTTGTACCCCGAGTATGACCAACTTCGCTTTGCAGTTGAAACCCCACTCGGTGTGTCTCGTGCCAGAAAGTCGCGAGGAAATCACGACTGAAGGGGGGCTCAATGTGGTAAAAAATTTAGAGCGGGTCGCGCGGGTGACGGACGCCATGAATGCGGCCGGCATTAAGGTGAGTCTCTTTATCGATCCTGATCTTGAGCAAATAGAGCTCGCGGCGAAGCTGAAGGCCACCTGGGTTGAGTTGCATACGGGGGCCTACGCCAACGCCTATTATAGTCCTGGGCGAGCGGCAGAGTTTGGACGTTTAATCGCGGGTGCTCAGCAGGCGCACGCGGCTGGGCTCATCGTTAATGCGGGTCACGGGATCAACTATATAAATATCACGGAAGTTCGGACCCTCCCGCATCTATGCGAATTAAATATTGGGCACAGCATAATTAGCCGCGCTTTATTTAGTGGGATTGATGAGGCGGTGCGCACGATGAAAGCGCTGATGAATCCGCGTCAGTAGTCCTTCGCCAGAAGCAAACTTTGTTGCCTAAACTTTCTATTTTTAGCGGTTAATTTATCCGCCAGCCACTTCTCTCCGACGGCGACTGCACCATGAATATTACCCTTCCTCCCGGCGGTACCTTGATTGGCCTTGGCTGTGACCTTATTGAGGTTGACCGCATTCAGGCCATCTTAGCGAAGCACGGGGAGCGTTTCCTTAAGCGAATTTTTACCGAAGAAGAGCAAGCGTACTGCAACACGCTCAAATATTCGCACAAACACTATGCCGCGCGCTGGGCGGCGAAGGAGGCGGTTTCGAAATGTTTCACTACCGGCATAGGTGAGCACCTCGATTGGACTTCTATTTCAGTTTATCATGGAGCGCGAAAGGAGCCGTTGGTGCGGCTAGATGCAAAAGCGACGGCGCTTCTCCAGGCGGTCGGCGCGACGCATGTGTGGCTAACTCTATCCCATACGGAGAGCCATGCGATGGCCGTCGCTGCTTTGGTGCGTAACCGTTGAGCACGGCAAGCTAGCCGCAATATTTGGCCGTGAGATTTTAGGGTGTAACTCAAGCCGAGGCGGTTAATTGCTTTTCGCTATGTGCGGGTATCGGTAGGATCATAGCATGGTTCAGCCGGCAGCAGTTCCTGTTTTGCGTAGCGCGCAGGCTCGGCGGTGGGAGGCGCGGTTGCTCAAAAATTACGAGCAAGAGTGGGCGGCCATGCAGGCGGCGGGCCTGGGTCTGGCGCGGGCGCAGGAACCTGCTGGCCTATTGCAGGCGTGTCGGGGGGGCTGGCATGGTCGGGCCGCTGATTTACTAGCTCGCCCTCACGGGCAAGTAGCCATAGAAACTACCCAACCTTTAGAGCAGCTTGGGCCAGCGCTCACTCAACTGCATGATTGATTTATTAACAGAGCGGCAGGCGTTCATGGTTTTGAATGACCTGCCAAATATTGGACCGATCACTTTAAATCGCCTACTCGAGGAATTCGGCGGTGATCCGCGCGCAATCCTCGACACAAATAAACGCCGGCTCGAATCGGTGCGCGGCGTGGGCCCGGAGACGAGTGCGGCTTTGCTCAGCTGGCGCACGCATTTTGATCTACCGCGGGAAGAGGCCTGGCTAGTTAAGGCGGAGGCATCTTTTATCACTCCGCGCGATGCAGGTTATCCGCGCTTATTGCGGGAGATTAATGATCCGCCGATCGGGCTTTATCGCAAAGGGAGTTATTTATTCGAGCAGCCCTGTATTGCGGTGGTCGGTAGTCGGCGCACAACGCTCTATGGGCAGGCCATCGCGAAGAAATTGGGGGCCCAGCTCGCGCAGCTCGGATTCTGTGTCGTCAGTGGATTAGCTCGCGGCATTGACACGGCGGCGCATGAAGGCGCGCTTTCCGTGGGGGGAAAGACCGCGGCGGTGCTAGGTTGCGGGATCGATATTGTTTATCCACCGGAGAATCTTGATCTCTATCGGCGGATTGCGGCGACCGGCGCGGTCTTATCGGAGTTTCCGTTTGGACGAAAAGCAGATCGGCAATCATTTCCCATGCGCAATCGCGTGGTCTCGGGAATGAGCGAAGGTGTCGTGGTCGTAGAAAGCGATGTGCAGGGTGGGGCGATGATCACGGCGCGCTTTGCGGGGGAGCAGGGCCGGTTAATTTTTGCCGTTCCAGGGCGCATTGACCAAGCGACGAGTTACGGGTGTCACCAGCTGATTCGCGATGGGGCAACCCTGCTCACCAGCGTGGATGATATCGTCTCGGAACTGAGTTACCTCAATGGGCTGCATCCCAAAATAGCTACGCTGACCGATGAGCCGAGTTTGCTGGAGCAGCTCCTGCCGCAACTGGATGCGTCTGAGCAAAAGGTGATGGAATCTTTTAAGGGAGGAGCGTTGCTTGGGATCGATGCGTTGACTGCCCTCACAAATTTCCCTACTCCCCTTGTGGCGGCAGCTTTAATGAGCTTAGAGCTAAAAAAGCTCGTTTCTAAACGAGCCGATGGCACGTTTGAAGCGCGCTAGTATAATTTAAATTAATTTTTTATATGAAAAATAAATGGTTGGGGTTAATCGGGGCAGCTTTATTTTTAGGGGCAGGCATCATTGGAGCTGCTGAAGCGATCAAGAAGCATGCCATTACTCATGAAGATGTTTGGTTGATGAAACGGGTCGGTGCGCCGATCCCGAGCCCTGACGGCAAGTGGGTGGTTTTTTCAGTGGGTGAACCTGCGTATGAGGCAAAAGAGCAGTGGTCAGATCTCTGGTTGCAGTCGCTGACTGACAAAATTCCGGCGCGGCGAATTACGTACAGCAAGGCCGGTGAAGGCGGGGCTAATTGGTCGCCAGATAGTCAGAGATTAGCCTTTGTGGCTAAGCGGGAAGGGGATGAAGCCGGACAAATTTACGTGCTTAATCTGGCCTCAGGGGGCGAAGCCGAGCGCATTACCTCGTTATCGACCGGGGCCAGTGCGCCCAAGTGGAGCGGCGATGGCCGCCATTTGCTTTTTGTGAGTAATGTTTATCCCGGGGCCGAGGACGATGCCGCCAATAAAAAAGCGGCGAAGGAGCGCAAGGATCGCAAATTTAGTGTACGGGCCTACGAACAATTTCCTCCACGTTTCTGGAATCAGTGGCTCGATGATCGGAAGGCTCATCTTTTTGTGCAAGAGGCGCGCGCGGGCGCGGTGGCGCGAGACTTGCTCGCCGGCACTCAGTTGGCGGCTAGTCCCGGCTTTGGTGGTTCGTTCGGCGATGATGGCCAGAATTTAGAGGCGGAGTGGACGCCCGATGGCTCGGCGGTTATTTTTACGGCTTTGATTAATCGCGAGGCCGGGGCGCGGGCCTCGGTCAATGCACAAATTTTCCAAGTGCTTCTTAGTGGGGGCGAGCCCCAGCGCTTGACCAATGATAATTATAGCTACGGTCAGTTGGGGTTTTCTCCCAGTGGCGATAAATTAGTCTGCGCCGTTGATTTTAATACCGCAGGTAAAATTTATGATCTCGTGCGCTTGGCCAGTTTTTCTTGGCCCTGGCAAAATGCAGTACCGAAAATTATCAATCAAGCGCTCGATCGCTCCATTTCGCGTTACGCCACGCCGACGGGAACCGATCGCATTTTCTTCACTTTTGAGCATGCTGGCTTGGATGAATTGTACTCGGTGAGCTATGCGGGCGGAGATGAGCGCGCTGAGACATCGCCCGTGGGCGGCAGCATCGGCGCGTTGCGGGCCGGTGGCACCGCATTAGTGGGGTTGTGGGAAAGCGCGACGAGTCCGGCCGAAATTTATTCATTTAATGGGTCGCCGAGAGCCCTCACGCAGATCAATGTGTCCCGGGTGGCCGCGATCGATTGGTTGCCGCTCGAGCATTTTACCTTCAAGGCGGCGGATGGCCGCGAAATCCATAATATGATCGTGCGGCCAGCGGGCTTTGACCCGGCGAAGAAATATCCACTCTTTGTGGTTATCCATGGCGGCGCGGCGAGTATGTGGCATGACGCCTTTGGGTTGCGCTGGAACTACCATTTATTAGCCCAGTCCGACTATGTCTTATTGCTGACGGACTATAAAGGCTCGACTGGCTACGGAGAGGAATTTTCTCGCGCGATTCAATTTGATCCGTTGAAGGGGCCGGCCGATGAGATCAATCAAGCTGCGGATGAAGCGGTAAAGCGTTATCCTTTTATCGATGGTACACGCCGGGCCGCGGGCGGAGCTAGTTATGGTGGTCATTTGGCGAATTGGCTGCAGGCGACCACCACGCGCTATAAATGTATTATTTCTCATGCCGGTGAGGCGGACCTCATGATGCAGTGGGGAACGAGCGACAGTGTTTTTAGCCGTGAGGTGAATAGTGGCGGGCCCATTTGGGGCGACAGCAAAGTATGGCGGGAGCAAAGCCCAGCGTTGCAAGGTGGGAATCACGAAAAGGGGACGGGCTTTACGTCACCAATTTTGATTACCGTGGGCGAACAAGATTATCGGGTCCCGATGAACAATGCGCTGATGTGGTTTACCTTGAATCAGCGCTTAAATGTCCCCAGCCGATTACTCGTATTTCCTGAGGCCGGTCATCATATTCTACGCGGAGAGGATAGTCGCTATTGGTATGGAGAGGTTCACGCGTGGCTGGCCAAATATCTGAAATAAGCCGGCGCGCCACCTCTGCTCCGAGCCCGATCGCTTAACCCGGTGGCCAAGCTAAGGGGCGCTGACCGAGTAAGTGGACATGCAGGTGTGGCACGCTTTCGCCGCCGTCACGGCCTTGGTTGATGACCAGGCGATAGCCAGATTCGGCAACGCCCAGTTGCTTGGCTACATTGGCAGCGGTGAGTAAAAGATGTCCCAGGAGAGCTTGATCGCTGGCGCTGGCATTACCGACGCGCACAATCAGTTGTTTGGGGATGACGAGCACATGAAGGGGTGCTTGGGGGGTGACATCATGGATCGCGATGCAGAGTTCATCCTCGTAGATAAATTTCGCAGGGATTTCACGCGCAATTATTTTTTGGAAAATAGTTTTCATGGCAAAGCCGTCGATGGCTCGTTCGTAGCGCGGATTTACAGGAACAGCAGGTTGAGCGTAGCGTGCCGTAATGAGCGCGCGGCGGCTAATTCACGAATGAAGGTGAGGGTTTCATCGTATTCGCGGCGGCGGCGCTCGGTCCAACGTTTGCTGGGTGGGCAATGGGCGGTACACAGATTAGTGATTAGCAGGGTCGATTCTGAGTAACCGGCGAGTTGTTTTAAGCCCTGCATGACGCTCGCACGAGTGAAGAGCGGGGTAGCGCCGGTGTAGTCAGCGCTGGCATCCCAGTGAAAGAATCCATGTTCTGACTGAGCTGAGCAAAGCCGTTGAAGTAAGAGGGCAGCGGCCTGAACAAAGGCGGGATCGCTGGGCGCTCGTTCCTCAGCTTCGCCGAGAGAGGTGCTGATGGCGTCATCAATTTGCTGCGCCAAGTAGAGGTCGTGCCCAGTCAGTGGGGCAAAGAGGGCGTTAAGAAAATGCAGCCGGCGCAGTTGCAGGGGGCGCGTCATTTCTTGGCTTTCACGGTCGCGGGTTGATCGTGGGGGCTAAGATTACTGATTTCATCGACGAATTCAGAGACATCGCGAAATTCTTTATAAACTGAAGCAAACCGCACGTAGGCCACTTGGTCAGTCTTGCGGAGGCGCTGCATGACATGCTCGCCGATGGCGCTGGTCGGGACTTGATTGTCGTAGAGGGCTTCGACGGCATCGAGCACATCCTCGATGAGCATGGTCATTTGCTCATTATCAATCGGGCGTTTATGGCAGGCGGCGCGGACGGCGCGGAAAAGTTTATCGCGGTCAAAGGGCTCTTGGCGGCCATCGCGCTTGACCACCACCATGCTGTCGCGCACGAGCGTTTCTGAAGTGGTATAACGATTGCCGCATTCGAGGCATTCCCGTCGGCGCCGGGTATTGTTGCCGTCGCGAGCAATGCGCGAGTCGATTACTTTATCGGCAATAGAAGTACACTTGGGGCAGCGCATGACTTTAAGGCAGGGCGAGGAAGTTTTGAAGAATCCGCATACCGCCTTCGGTGGCGATGGACTCAGGATGAAATTGGACACCGTAAATAGGGAAATGTTTATGGCGTAGGCCCATTATCTCTCCTTCGGCGGTCTCAGCCGTGATGGTTAGGCAATCTGGCAAGCTAGCGCGCTCGACTAAAAGGGAGTGGTAGCGAGTCGCCGTGAAAGGTGAGGGCAGCCCTTTAAAAATATCAGTCCCGCGGTGCGTGATGGGGGAGAGTTTGCCGTGCATCTGGCGATCGGCACGGATGACTTTTCCGCCGAATTGCTGGCCGATGGATTGGTGGCCGAGGCAGACGCCGAGAATCGGTTTTTTACCTGCAAAAGCTTTTATCAGATCGAGACTTACACCTGCTTCGGTCGGGGTGCATGGTCCCGGAGAAATCAGGATGCGGTCGGGGTTTAGTTTTACCGCATCGGCGACCGACAGCTCATCGTTGCGGAAAATGCGCATAGGAACACCCAGCTGGCCAAAATATTGGACCAAATTGAAGGTGAACGAATCGTAGTTGTCGATGACCAGCAGCACTTTTGACCAATCTACCCCGCAATTGACAGAGGGTCAAGACCGCGGACAGGGTGGGTCTGTTATTATGAGATGGATCCTCAGTCGCTCGGTACTGCAGTAAGATGAATTGCTGCTCTAGCCTAAGACTGGCTCATTATAAAAGGCCCAATGCTTCCTCCCTTTCAATTACTCAAGACGGATCCCTCAACCGCCGCTCGCCGTGGTCGGCTCAGTACATTGCATGGCCAGATTGAGACCCCGATCTTCATGCCGGTCGGTACGCAAGGGACGGTCAAGGCGTTGACGCCGGCGCAGATTCGGGAGACAGGGGCGCAGATTATTTTAGGGAATACTTATCATCTCAATTTGCGCCCAGGCTCTGAGTTGGTGCGAGATCTCGGCGGTTTGCATAAATTCATGGGATGGGATGGGCCCATTTTAACTGATAGTGGCGGGTTTCAGGTTTTTAGTTTGGCTAAGCTCCGCGAGATTCGTGATGACGGCATTGCGTTTGCCTCACATATCGACGGCCAGAAACTTTTCCTGGGGCCGCGTGAGGTCATGAGTATCCAGGCTAATTTAGGGTCAGACATTGCTATGGTCATTGATGAATGTCCGCCTTGGCCCTGCACTCGCGAAGAGTGTCGTCTAGCCATCGATCGCAGTCTGCGCTGGGCTCAGCAGTGTAAGCAGATCGCCACGGATAATAATTTCCTGGGATCGGGGCATCACGTTTTTGCGATTATTCAGGGTTCGACCTTTGATGATCTGCGGCGCGAGGCCGCGGAATCGCTGGCGGCGCTTGATTTTCCGGGTTATGCGGTTGGCGGGGTTAGTGTCGGAGAGCCGGAGCCCGAGATGTTGAAGCAAGTGGCGGCCACCATTCCCTTTATGCCGGCAGACAAACCGCGCTACACGATGGGACTGGGGACACCGCCCCAAATCCTCAAAATGATCGCGCTCGGAGTGGACCTCTTTGATTGTGTGCACCCGACGCGCGTGGCTCGTAATGGGGCGGCCTTTACCCCAGATGGCTTGATCAATTTGCGCAACGAGCGGTACCGCACCGATCCCAAGCCGCTAGTTGAGGGATTAGATAATTACACTTGTCGGCATTTTTCCCGCGCTTACTTGCGTCACCTGGTCATGGCGGGTGAAATCCTCGCGAGCACTTTGATTAGTCTGCACAACGTGCATTTCTACCTCGATCTCGTGGCGCAGGCTCGGGCGCATATTGAGGCTGGCGATTACGGGCCTTGGCACCGTGCTTGGATCGAGCGCTTTGAGGCCGGTGAGCGCGCGGCTAAAAATACGGTGGCGGGGTGATTTTCAGCGCAATTTATCCCATCGAGCCAGTAGATCTGTTTTTAACAGCGTCGTTTCGGTAGTTTCGGATAAGGGGATCACGTGCGACCCAGCGCCAGCTCGGCCTAAAAGTAAAACCCACCGATCGGATTGGCCGGTAACGACTCGAGGAAAGCTAGTCGCGATATCTTTTTCTTGGGCAAATAATAAATAGCGAGTCCCCCGGGCAAGCTCGCGGGCTTGTGCAGCTAGCCGCACGTCCCATTCGGCATCGAATTCGAATCGTAAGGATAGTTTATCGTGCTCATCTAGCGTTATGAGGACTGGTGCCCCAAGCTGGCGCTTATCGATGCTGATCATACCAGCTTTGAAATAAATTTTTTGACTCAATTGGGGGAAGTTCCAGAACTCGACAAAATTATCACGCCATGATGCGAGCACGGCCGGATCATGGATATGGGCGATATCGCTATCTAATACATTCGGATCGAGGAGATTTCGGCCTAGGCCAATTGAGCCAGTGAAGCCCAGGAAGGGGAGTAAGGTAGGACCGATATCAAAAGTGGAGCCGAGGCGGGCAATGCTCGCCCCTCTCTTTATTTTCGGATCAAGGATCAGGAATAAGTTTTTGCGAATTCCCCGATCCAGCAAGGCGGTGGCCTCGTTGGGCATAGCGATGTGATCAGAAACAATAACAATAACCGTGTCTTTACCCCATGGTGAAGCTTGGACGCGCCGCACGAACTTAACGATGTGCAGGGCGGAGGCCTTGACCGCGGTTAGCATGCGATTGCTGCCATCACCGTACGGAGAGAGTTCATCGCTTTTTGAGGGCAGGCCGTGAGGTGAGTGGGTATTAAGCGTTAATAGAAATAAGCCAAATGGCTGGTGGTTGGCGGCGAGCTCAGTGTAGCGATCATAGACGAGGTCAAGCAGGCTATCATCATACAAACCCCAGCCGTTAACATAAGTAGGATCTTTGAGCTTAGGTTCTAATTCTGCTCGGCCCAAGACCTCATCAAAATGGTGGCTGCGTAAAAATTTCCCCTTGCCGCCAAAATTTAAATCAGCCCCACCCAAAAATGCTAATCGATAGCCCTCTTGGTGTAAGAGATCGCTTAGGCCAATTGCGCCGGGCAAGAAGCTATCCATGCCTGACATCGAGTTGGGGTGTGAGGGGGTGATGAGGGGAATGCCACAATTACTAGCCACCAATCCCCCCATGGTAAACCCAGTGCCGAGTAACGAATCGATGTTAGTAAAAGAAATGCCGCTTTGCTCTAATTGCTGCAGTTCGGGCACTAAATTCGGGAATAGTTTATCATCCAAGTAGGTCCGCTCCAGGCTTTCTCCATAAATAAATATAAAACTCTTGGGCTGTGGCGCAATGCGCTGAATTATGGGTTGGCGATAATTTGCGTAGAAATCTTTTGCCTCCTCGGTCGGCCAATTTAATTGCATTAAATTTTTGGTGGCGGGGTGCAGTGCGAGGGCCCCGACGATCAAGAGGAAGGCAGCACTTAAGAATTTAGGGCGTAGCAGGCCAAGTTGTCCCCAGCCGGTGCTTTTTTTAGCCAAGAAAGTGAAAATGAGTAGTCCGCTAGCGGTAAGCAGTAAGCTGGGCCAGCGGTCATAAATCGCCCCGGCATTTAAAAAGCCATAATGTAGGTGAAAGATCGTCGCGCCATTAATGCCATTCCCCGTGATGTTATCTATCACGAGCCATGCAGCAGAAAGGGCGAGGTGAAGGGCGACTATGCCTGCAAATATAAAGTGGGTGCGGCGGCTTTTTCTGGTGAGGGCGAAGCAGATCATACTGCTGCCAAGGAGCAAATTGCTGGTGAGAAGAATAGAAATCACTGAGGATAAATAAAATGAGGCGACTTAATGAGGGATGGTTAAATTAAGATTTAACCAAGCCGCTTAATCAGCGTGACGATCATGTTCGCGCTGGGGTTACGGGGAATGCTATAATAAATGAATCTAAAGCTTTTTGTATACGATTTTTTCTGGGTTTTTACGTGGGGTGCGTCAAGAGCGTTGCCTGAGTTTTATCCCTACTTAAGAAAATTTTAGAACAACTGGATCCGATAAGACAGGGACGAATGATCGTCGTAGAAAGTAATGCGCGACGGCTGGCGATGGCACCCTCTGACTGCAGGCTCGCCAAGGTGCTTGGGCTCTCTTTAACTTAATTCTTCCTCTTATTATGCGCATTCTCATCACCGGCGGAGCAGGATTTTTAGGTAGTCATCTTTGCGACAAACTTCTCGCGCAAAAACACGAGATCGTCTGTCTCGATAATCTTTTCACGGGCAGTAAGGCTAATATCGCACACTTACTGGATCACCCCCGTTTCGAATTTGTGCGGCACGATGTGATTGATCCGTTTAAGTATGAAGTGGATCAGATCTACAATCTCGCCTGCCCAGCTTCGCCACCGCATTATCAGTTCAATCCCATCAAGACGACCAAGACTTCGGTGATGGGGGCGATTAACTGCCTCGGTCTGGCGAAGCGGGTGAAGGCCCGGGTGTTTCAGGCGAGTACTTCTGAGGTTTATGGTGATCCTTCGGTGCATCCCCAGCCCGAGTCCTATTGGGGCAACGTCAATCCCATCGGGCGTCGCTCATGCTATGATGAGGGCAAGCGTTGTGCGGAAACGCTCTTCTTTGA
>SXZN01000036.1 GCA_005787865.1 Opitutaceae bacterium
ATGACGTCCGTAGCGCGCTTGAGGCCGTCACCCAGCGACTCGCGGCAGCCGTAAAGATTATCAAATTTTGATTTGGTGACCGAGTCGTTCACGTTAATAGCCGGCACGCGAAGCTTACCCTTCTCCATCATCTGGTAGAGGCGGTGAACCCCCGTCGTGGTTTCCTCAGAAACGCCGCGCCACTCCTTAGCTATGGTGGTCCAGCGGAGGGGATCTTCTTTATGCACCCGCTTAAGCACATTTTTAATGACCTGCTCTTCGTGTGAACCGGAAGTGGTGTTGACCCAATCGCTCCCCTCTTCGAGTTCGCAGCCTTTGTGAATCAGCAAGGTAACGTCGCCACCATCATCCACCACGAGCTGGGGGCCTTTTCCGCCGGGGAAGACAATGGCGCGAAGCGTCAAATCCCAGTACTCTTCGAGCGTTTCACCCTTCCAGGCAAAAACCGGCGTGCCCGTCTGGGCAATCGCGGCGGCCGCATGATCTTGGGTGGAAAAAATATTACACGAAGCCCAACGCACATCGGCGCCAAGTTCTTTCAAAGTTTCAATGAGGACAGCCGTCTGGATCGTCATGTGCAATGAACCCGTGATCCGAACGCCTTGCAGCGGTTTAGCGGGTCCGAATTTTTTACGACAGGAAATCAAGCCAGGCATTTCATGCTCGGCCACCGAGATTTCTTTGCGCCCCCAATCGGCGAGGGTAATGTCTTTGACGTGAAAATCGAGAGCGGGACGCGTGGTAGTAGTAGGCATAAGGATAATCGTTGAAGGGTTAACGGAGGACAGCGCGCAGGGCAGCGATTTTGTTGGTTTGTTCCCACGGCAGGCCCGCCTTGCCGAAGTGACCGTAGTTGGTTGTTTGCCGATAAATTGGCCGGAGCAGGTTCAGCTGCTGAATAATTTCGGCTGGCTTGAAGCCGAAGACCTTGGTGACGGCCCGCGCAATTTTCTCATCGGAGACTTTGCCCGTACCCATCGTGTCAACGTAGACACTCACCGGATCAGGATAGCCAATGGCGTAGGCGACCTGTAGTTCAGCGAGGTCGGCGAGGCCCGCGGCCACAATATTCTTGGCGACCCAACGGCACATGTAGGCCGCCGAGCGATCGACCTTCGAGGGATCCTTGCCGGAGAAAGCGCCGCCCCCATGGCGGCCCCAACCGCCGTTGGTATCGACGATGATTTTGCGACCAGTCAAACCTGAGTCACCCTGCGGACCACCGACCACGAAGCGACCGGTGGGGTTAATCAAAAATTGAGTCTTTTTGGTGAGTAACCGAGCGGGAATTACTTTTTTGACCACCTGGTCGATCAGGTAACTTTCAATTTTGCTATGGGAGACATCCGCTGTGTGCTGCGTGGAAATGACAACGTTCTCAACCGCGACCGGCTTATCATTTTCGTAGCGAATTGAAACCTGCGACTTCGCATCAGGGCGCAACCAGTCAACTTTGCCGCTCTTGCGAAGCTGCGTGAGCTTGCGACCCAAGCGATGGGCAAACATCACGGGCGTCGGCATCAGCTCAGGGGTCTCGGTGCACGCATAACCAAACATCAGACCTTGATCGCCCGCGCCCTGCTCGGCGGTTTTCTTGCCTTTCGCTTTCTTCGCATCAACCCCTTGAGAAATATCCGGCGACTGCCGCGTGAGGTAGTTATTGATAAAAACGGTATCGGCGTGGAACACATCGTCGCTATTGACGTAACCGATGTCGCGAATCGCGGCCCGAACGATCGCTTCATAATTAAGCTGGGCCTTGGTCGTGATCTCACCAGCCAAGATGACCATGTTCGATTTGACCATCGTCTCGCACGCCACGCGGCTGGTGCGATCCTGCGCCAAGCAAGCGTCGAGGACGCTATCGGAAATAAGGTCAGCCACTTTGTCGGGATGACCTTCGCCTACTGATTCAGATGAAAATACGAATGTGTTTGCCATAGTGGTAACCGCTAAAAAAAGCCGCCGCAGTCTGCACTGCAAGTACAATATCAACGTATCTGGATCATATGATATGTATGTAAATAGAGAAAAAAATCGCGCTAACCGACCGGCTCCAGCTGGCTTGGGTAAAACCACCCGCGGAAAAAATTCAACGATCGGTCAAATGCGCCGATAGCAAATAGCACCTATGCCAGCCCATTCCGCCATCGACCAGCGAGCCATTGCGGCGCTGCAAGAATTAAGTATGGCCGGCAGCGATGATTTTTTACGCGAAATCATTACCTCTACCTCCAAGACACTCCGCTTCTTTTGGCCCAACTGGAGCAAGCCTTAGCCGCTGGCGATGGGCTGACCGTGAGCCGGCTTGCCCACTCGATTAAGGGGAGCTCCAGTAATTTTGTGGCCACCCAGCTTGCCCAGCTCGCGCACGAGCTGGAGTTAGCCGCGCCATTAGGCGGTGCCACAGTAGCTAATGTCAAAGCACTGCTAGCGGAATATGCGCGCGTGGCCGCAGCTTTGACGGCCAACATCACCAGCGACTAGTTTTTAGCTTTTCTAGCTAATTATGGATCTGCGCTGCCTGGCTTTTCTCCGGGCGATCGCCAACGACCGAAGCGGCTAGAGATAATATGCCTTAACTTTGGCTGAGACGGGCAAACTAGCCCGCTCCATGACCTGCAGAAAATCTTCCCAGATTGCCCGTTTTGACCGCTTGCTATTGTCGCGCAAGATATAGGAAGGATGATACGTGACCATCACCGGAATGCCGGCGAATTCATGCCAGCGTCCTTTAACTTCGCCCAAAGTTTTAAAACTGCTAGCGCCCAATAAGCCACCCGCGGCCGTTTTGCCCAGAGCCACAATCATCCGAGGCTGCACAATCTCGAGCTGGGCTCTTAAATAAGGTAGACCGTAATGGAGTTCTTCGGTCGTCGGCGTCCGATTATCGGTGGCGCCGAGACTGGCGCCGACGGGAACGGCTGGCCGCCAATTCATGATATAACTGAGATAGACCTCCTCCCGCTTCAAGCCCATTCCCTGAATCATTTTAGTGAGCAACTGACCAGAAGGCCCGACAAAGGGCTTGCCCGCACTTTCCTCTTCCGGCCCCGGCGCGTCCGCGCAAAAAAAGATGGAGGCATTAAGATCGCCTACCCCAAAAACGATTTTTCCCTCAGAAGATAGCTGGGTTCGCCCCACCGGATCATGCAGAATGAGTTCACGCAGCGCCGCCCACCGCGTGGCCTTATCCCCCGCGGGCAACTGAATCGGTGGCGGCGTTCGCAAGATTTTTACGGGGACAATCGGAGCAGATGGTCGTACCGCATTGCCCCGTTCAACGGCGGCCATCGCGGGCACCGCCGCAACCGCGGCGACGGTCTCCCCGCCCCCTTGATTGGCCCGGACCGCGGCCTGCAACTGGCCTAAACTCTCCAGCGTCACGGGCACCGTCCGTTGACCGCTTGCCTTCAGGCGACGGAGTTCATCATTGAGCGCTAAGAGTTGATCGCGGGGAGTCACGGCTGCATTAAACCGCGCGAGGGGCGGTCAGTTTTTCCACGTACTTGGCCAAAAGATCGAATTCCAGATTAACCGCGTCCCCTGTTTTTTTATGCTTAATATTAGTCGCGGCGAGCGTGGTGGGTATTAACCACACGGCAAAAGCATCCGGCGTTACCTCCGCCACCGTCAGCGAAATTCCGTCAATCGCGACCGAACCTTTGACGACCAAATAGCGATCA
>SXZN01000225.1 GCA_005787865.1 Opitutaceae bacterium
GAGCGCCCAACTCAAGGCCGGCTATAACGCCATCGAGGGCGCCCAACTCCAGCAATACGCTCTCCAGCGCGTTGCGGGCTTAGCTGTGGCCGACGAAATCCACCTCCCAGCGCCAACCGCTGATCAAGTGAATAAATACATCTTAACCCTGCGCGCATTTCAGGATCAAACCGGCCAGTTCGACCAAAAGCGCTATGCCGCCTTCGGCGACGCGCTCAAGACCGGCTCCTCTTTCACCACCGCCGATGTTAATCGCGTACTTCGCGATGACACGCGTCTATCCCAAGTCGGTCAAATCATTGGCGGTCCTGGTTACGTACTCCCTGGAGATGTTAAGCAGCAATTGATTCGGGCTGAGTCCAGTTGGACGGTGCAGGTTGCCACGCTCGATTACGCTACGTTCACCCCCACCCTCGTGGTCACGGACGAGCTGGTTAAAAAGTTTCACACGGAAAACTCTTTCCGCTACGAGGTACCGGCGCGGCCACGTTTTAGCTACGTTGAGTTTAAGGCCGCGGAATTTATGCCGCCGGGAGCGCCAACCGAAGCTGAATTGCGCGCTTTCTACTCCGCCAATATCGCCAGCTTTCCCGCGCCGCTCGATGCGACGAAAAAAGATCCCGCCCCCACGACCAGCCCGGTGGATAATTTTCCGAAGGTCCGGGCCCAGGTTGAGACCGCCCTGCGCAACGCGGCCGCCGGTCAAATGGCCGCCAAAGCCGCCAATGATTTCACGGTGGCCCTGTTTGAGCAAAAACTTACCGCGAACTCAACGGGCCTGACGGCATTTCTGACCGCGCAGCGCCGGCCAGCAGTTGCGATCACGCCTTTCTCACCGGATCTCCCGCCCGCCAATCTCCCATGGCTCGCCAGCTACGCCGAGCCGATTGCCCGTCTCTCAGCCGAACGCTTTTTCTCTGATCCACTGCCCACCGCCGATAGTATCGTCGTGCTCCTCTGGCAGGAAAGTCTGCCAGGCTATCAACCGATTTTTACCGAAGTACGTGAGCGCGTCGCTAGCGATTATAAGGAAAGCGAAAAGCGAAAGCTTTTCAGCGAGCGTGGCCGCACCTTGCAAACCCAACTGCAAGCCGCAGCCAAAATGGGGGCAGCCAATTTCACGACGACCGCGACCAATGCGAAATTAGAGGTTAAGAGCTTTGCGAATTTTACGCTGCGCACCCCCCCGCAGGATTTGGCCAGCACCGCGCTCAGTGCCTTGCAGAATCTCGCCCCCGGCGAAGTTTCCGCGATGACGGCTACCGCCGAGCAGGGCCTGATCGTCTACGCCCAAGAAAAAAAGCTACCCGACCTCAGTCCAGCTAATCCGCGTTATGCCGAGCTACAAACACAGCTCATGCTTTTTACCGCCGGCACTAATCAAAATTCCTACCTCGGCGGCTTAGTGGAAAGCGAACTCAAGAAATCCGCCCCGGTGACGCCCTGAGCTCATGGTCCGGGCCGCCCATCCCGCCATAGAACCGCCCACCTATCAGGTCACTGCCACCGCTCACCCGCGGTGGCATTTTTCTGGATTGAAACCACCGCCCACTGACTGTCGTCACAAAAAGATTAAACTTTCCACCTTGCCCGCGGGTTACTGCTTAGTCACCTAAATTTGCTAATTATGACCACCTCTTTTCGCCTCTGCTCCACTGTCATCCTCGTAGCCGCACTCGCCAGCTCCCGCGTACTCTCGCAAGGGACCCCGCCCCAGCCGGAACTCACCCTTTCGGCCTGCGTAGCGCGCGCCTTACTCAAGAATTTTGACTTAGAAATCAGCCGCTATAATCCGCAACTAGCCACAGAAAACATCAACCTCGCCCAAAGCGGGTACGATTCCCTTCTCACGATCAGCGGTTCCCAGGGCAAAAACTCCACGGGGGCCGTCGGCACCTCCCGCGCCACTAGCGCCACCAGTTCAGATCTTCGGGTGGGTGTTAGTCAGCAACTTTATAGCGGCACGACCTTGAGCGCGAGTAGCAAGCTCGACCGCAGCGCCACCAATCCAGCCTACTCGGCCATCAACCCCGCCTATAATGCGGATCTTACTCTCGCTGTTCGTCAAAATTTACTCAACGGGGCAACGACCTCCGTCAATCAGGCTTCCCTTCGCCGCGCTGAAATTGGGCTGACCCGCGCCAACCTAGAATTTAAGGCCCAAGCGCTGAACGTCATTCAAAGTACTGAAAATGCTTATTATAATTTAGCCTTCGCTCGCGAACAATTGATTGTACGCAATGCCTCCTTGGCTCTTGCGACGCGACTCTACGAAGAAGCCAAAGTTCGCCGCGATACCGGCGTCGCGACTGATCTCGATGTTCTCTCGGCCGACGTCGGGGTCGCTAACGCCCGCCGTAATGTCATTCTGGCTGAACAAACCGCTAAGGACCGCCAAGATGCCCTGCTGGCTCTCATTGGACAATTTGAGCTCGATGGCGCCGTGGGCGCGGTACGCTTCACCGAGGTCACCGAAGTCACGCCGATTTTCGCTTCCTCTTACCAGATGGCCAAACAAAGCCAGCCGGATTTCCTCTCCGCCATCGAAGCTATCAATCAATTCAAACTCGACCTGCTCGTCACCCGAGATGCCACCAAACCCGACCTCGCCGTGGGCGCTGCGCTCGGCCTAAACGGCCGCAATGGCAGCGGCACGGATGCCTTTGGCGACGCCCTCGAACAGCAAAATCATTCTTGGCAGGTTGATTTTTCCTTCAGCTACCCTTGGGGCCAAAAAGCCGACAAAGCACGCTACCGCCAAAGCCTCGCGACGCTCAGCCGCGAGGAAGTTCGCCTCCGCCAAATTGAACAAACAATTGAAGTCCAAGTGCGCAGTGCGGTTCGCTCCGTTGAAACCAAC
>SXZN01000226.1 GCA_005787865.1 Opitutaceae bacterium
CTCCGCCGGCCCGCGCAAGTTGCGCAACCAGCGGTTGCCGCCGCCGTGCGGGTAATCGTCGCCGCTGTGCGCCGCGATGGCGATGGCGCGCTGCGTCGCCTCACCAAGCAGTTTGATGGGGTTACCCTGCGCTCTTTGCGCATTACCCCCGCCGAATTTATCGCGGCCGAAACCGCCTTAACCCGAGCAGATAAAGCCGCCCTGCGCACCGCGTATCGTAATATTCGCACCTTTCACGCCGCCCAAAGAAATCGTGATCTGCGGATCGAGACCCAGCGGGGCATTGTCTGCGAAAAAATGGTGCGTCCCATTAACCGTGTCGGACTCTATGTCCCCGGCGGGAGTGCTCCCCTGCCATCCACCGCCCTAATGCTCGGGGTTCCTTCCCAGCTCGCTGGCGGCGACGTCCGCGCCCTCTGCACTCCGCCCAACAAATCTGGCGGGATCAATCCATGGATCCTCTATGCCGCTCAACTCTGCGGCATCACCGAAGTTTATAAAGTGGGGGGCGCCCAGGCGATCGCGGCGCTCGCTTACGGCACGAACAGTATTCCTCAGTGCGATAAAATTTTTGGTCCCGGCAACGCGTTTGTAACGGAAGCGAAACAACAAGTCTCTCGCGACGCGGATGGTTCAGCTATCGACCTCCCCGCCGGCCCCTCTGAGGTATTAGTTATCGCCGATAATCGCGCCAACCCAGCCTTTGTCGCTGCTGACCTCCTCTCTCAGGCTGAACACGGCCCGGACTCCCAAGTGGTGCTCGTCGCTTTTTCGGCAGCCTTCGCTCAACGCGTTCTCAGCGAACTCGAAAAACAATTAGCTGATTTGCCGCGCGCTAAGCTTGCCCGCCGCGCATTAGCGCGCAGCCGGATTTTTTTGACGACCAACCGAGCTGAAGCCGCAGAAATTGCTAACCGCTACGCGCCCGAGCATCTTATTCTGCAGGTGGCCCGCCCGCGTGATCTCCTCACTCAGATCACAACTGCCGGCTCAGTATTTTTGGGCGACTTAACTCCTGAATCGCTTGGCGACTATGCGAGTGGCACTAATCATGTCTTACCTACTTATGGCTGGGCCCGCGCGTGCAGCGGACTGGGTTTGGCTGATTTTCAGCGCACCATGACGGTCCAAACCGCCAACCGAGCCGGCCTGGAAAAACTTGGCCCCATCGTTGAGCGTCTCGCCCTGGCCGAAGGCCTGACCGCCCACCAACGCGCGGTGCGCGTGCGCCTAACCAATAAATCTTTATGAGCGCCGCCGATCCCGTCCTCTCCCTGCTCCGGCCAGAAATTCTCGCGCTGGCGCCCTACAGCTCCGCCCGCAAAGAGTCTTCCGGCGGCCGCATTTGGTTAGACGCTAATGAAAACCCGCTAACCCCCTCCGCTGGGAAACCGCTGCTCAACCGCTACCCTGAGCCGCAGCCCGCTGAATTGATCGCCCAACTCGCCGCCTATTATGCCGTCGCGGAAAATAACATTCTCGTCACCCGCGGCTCGGATGAAGGCATTGATCTCCTCCTCCGCGCCTTCTGTCGCGCGGGCCAAGACGCTATCCTCATCACGCCGCCCACCTATGGCATGTATGCTGTTTCCGCCGCCATCCAGATTGCCCGCGTAGTGACGGTACCGCTGCTCGCGGAAAAAAATTTCTCCTTAGACCCCACGGCGGTCCTGGAGGCCATCACCCCCAGCGTTAAGCTCGTCTTTCTTTGTTCGCCCAACAACCCAACCGGCACATTGCTGGCCCGAGACGAGGTGGTTCGGCTGGTTCAAGCGCTGCTGGGAAAAGCCATCGTGGTCGTGGACGAAGCCTATCTAGAATTTGCCGGCTCCCCGAGTTTAACGCAGGAGCTCGTCGGAAACCCTAATCTCGTTATTTTACGCACTCTTTCCAAGGCCTTTGGGCTCGCCGGTATTCGCTGTGGGGTAACCATCGCCAGTCCGGCACTGATCGGCGTGCTGCAAAAAATTATCGCCCCCTACCCAGTCCCCACCCCCGTGCTCCAAGCGGCTTTGGTAGCCATGACCGCTGAGGGTCTAACCGCGGCGCGACGCTCCGTGCAGAGCCTGATCGCCGAACGTATTCGGGTGGCGGCACGGTTGGCGACGCTGCCCTGCGTGCGGCGCCTCTGGCCGAGTGATAGTAATTTTATTTTATTTGAAGTAACGGATTCTGCGCGGGTCATGTCGGCAACCCGCGCCGTCGGCGTCGTCCTGCGCGATCGCAGTCGCGACTACGGCCTAACCAACTGCGTACGCATGACGATTGGTGCGCTAGAAGAAAACAACGCCGCCCTGGAGGTAATTGCCCGTGTCTAAAAAAATCCTATTCATTGACCGTGATGGCACCCTGATCACGGAGCCGTTTGATCAGCAAATTGACCGCCTCGAAAAATTTGCGCTCGAGCCCGATGCCATTCCCGCCTTGCTGCGCCTACGCGATGCCGGCTGGACCTTCGTCATGGTCACAAATCAGGACGGTCTCGGTACTCCCAGTTTTCGTGAAGAAGAGTTTAAGCCCCTGCAGAAGCTGCTGATTGATATCTTGCTTTCCCAAGGCATTTCCTTCGAAGCGGTACGTGTGTGCCCGCACACCGCCGCGGATAAATGCGCCTGTCGTAAACCCAAGCTCGGCCTCCTCCCAGATTACGTGAAATCGACCGACTGGGCGCGGGAACAATCTTACGTCATCGGCGACCGCGAAACCGATGAGCAACTCGCGCAAAATCTCGGCTGTCGCGGGCTACGCTATGACCGCAAAAAGCTCGGCTGGACGGAAATCGCCCGCCAATTAGTCGATGCTCCCCGCCGCGCGACCATCGTACGCCACACTAAAGAGACGAAGATCACTGTTTCGGTTGACCTCGATCAGGCCGGGCCTGCCCAGCTTTCCACCGGGCTTGGCTTTTTTGACCATATGCTTGAGCAGATTGCAAAAAATGCGGGCATCACCCTCGCCATCACCTGTGCAGGCGACCTTGCGATCGATGAGCACCACACCATTGAAGATGTCGGGATCGCGCTGGGTCAGGCTTTGAAACAAGCGATCGGTGATAAACGCGGGCTTGGGCGTTATGGTTTCGTCCTGCCCATGGATGAAGCCCAGGCTCACGTGGCAATCGATCTGAGTGGCCGCGCCTACTTTACTTTTGAGGGTAAATTTCCCCGTGAATTCGTGGGAGAAATGCCGACTGAACTTGTGGCTCACTTTTTTCGTTCAGTGAGTGACGCGCTGCTCGCTACGCTGCAAATGAGCGTCAAAGGCGATAATACGCATCACATGGTCGAGACGCTCTTCAAGGGTTTCGGGCGCGCGCTTCGGCCGGCCATTGCCCGCGGCACCGGTCATGAAATCCCTAGCACGAAAGGCGTTCTCTAATGTTAGCGATCGTCGACAGTGGCGGCGCTAACATCGCCTCCGTGCGTTTCGCCCTCGATCGGCTCGGTATTCAAAGCGAGCTCACGGCGGATCCAGCCATCATTCGTTCCGCCGACCGGGTAATTTTGCCGGGCGTCGGCGCGGCCAATGAAGGCATGCGCAAACTCCATGAGCGCGGCCTCGTGGACTGCGTGCGCAGCTTAAC
>SXZN01000227.1 GCA_005787865.1 Opitutaceae bacterium
GTTCTCGCTGTGTGCTAAGAATTTGGGCAAAGAATTGGCCGGTCGCCTACCCCTAAGCGACCGGCCGTTGCTTTCTTAGTTACCCCAAAACTTCCCGCTAGGCGGGGAGAAGTGATACTTGACTGCGTTACTGATGTTTAGGTTCATAAATCCGTCAACTAAAAGATTATAAGTTTTTTAAATCCTGTGCTAACTGTTATTATATAGTTACTTAATATATGTTACAAATGACTACAGGCAGTAATTTTTTTTGCAATAGTAAGGCAAAAGCGGTGTTTAAAATCACGGGAGAGGACGCTTTCTCCTTCTTACAGGGTCAATTCAGCAATGATTTGCGAACGCCCGTGGGCGGGGCGACTTATGGGTTATGGCTTAATCAAAAAGGCAAGGTAGTGGCAGATAGCGTGTTGCTGAGAATCGCCGAGAATGAATTTTTAGCATTCAGTAACCATTCGCTGGCGAGCGTGATCCAGCAACGCCTGCAGGACTATCTGGTGGCCGATGAGGTTAATTTGAGCGACGAAACTATGGCTTACGATCGCCTGATCATCAGCGGGGCGGGGTGCGGAGCCCTCCTTAAGGATTTCGTTAAGAATGAGCTAAGGGTCGGGCAATTTATTCAGTGGGGAGATTTATTGGTCGTTCCGGGGGGGCCACTACCGTTTGAAAATTACACGGTAATCGGCCCACAGAAATCGCTGGCGAGTTGGCGCGACCAATGGGTCGCTCTTGGGTGGGTCGAGGGGAGTGAGTTGGCGTGGGATTGGGCGCGCATTGCTGCCGGCGTGCCGGCAATCCCCGACGATTTAGGTCCAACTGATTTGCCCCAGGAGGGAGGTTTGGAGGTAGGCGTGATTGCTTACAATAAAGGCTGCTATCTGGGACAGGAAGTTATGGCGCGGTTAAAAAATTTAGGCCAAGTGCGCCGACGATTGCACGTGGTGCGAGGTCGAGGGGCGCCGCCTGAGCGCTTAGCGGTTCTTTATCAAGGCGGGAAAAAAATAGGGGAGCTGCGCTCAATCGCGCATCATCAAGAAGGCTTCGTTGCCTTGGCCATGCTCGCTTTAATCCATTTAAATTCGCGGGCGGGCTTGGGACTAACGCCGACGGGGCCGGAAACGATTTGGCTTGGTGCGCATGAGTGAGCTCGCCGCTTTAGCAAAACTTTGCCTCCGTTGGGGCGCTTCGCCGGCTGCCGCCGAGGCGATGGCGCGGCAATTGTTAAAGCGGGCTGAGCAATTGATGAGCGAACGCGGGTTGTCGCGGGAGCAAGCTTTGGCTTATCTCCTTAATCTTATGGCGCAGGGGCAAGCGGGCCAAGTATCGGCAGAGTTTCAGCCCCCCGCCGCTGCCCGTCCGCCCTCAGAATAAAAAGGCGAGATTATCGAAGTAGGTGTTTACCCAGAGATGGGCCCCGAAAAAATAGATGAGTGCCGCCACCCCGAGCATGGGGCCGAACGGCACGTGGACCCCGAGCGTGATTTCCGCCGGTTGCCCAGCGGCGGACGTGGCGGGTAGGCCGAGGGCGGGGGCTCGGCCTGATATTTTTTTCCACAAATAAGTTCCCGCGAGCCAAACACAACCGAGGAGGGCGCCGCCAAACAAGCTGAACACCGCGCCTTGCCAGCCAATAAAAGTGCCAAGGGCGCCTAAATATTTTACATCACCAAAGCCCATCGCTTCTTTGCGCAGAATAGCTTCGGCAAAAAGTGCGATCCATAAAACGAGCGCAGAGCCAATGAACAAACCGAGTATCGCGGAGCGGCCGGCTTGCAGGCTGGCTACCGCCAACAGGGGGTGGCTGTGGCCATGTAAAGCGGGAACCGCGAGCGATAAAATAAGCCCGGTGGCCGCCCCGCCAATGGTGAAGACGTCGGGAATGATTAAGTGATCGAGATCGATAAACCATGCACAGATGACAATCGCACAGAGCACCATACCCACGAGGGCTTTGGCGGGAGAGAACTGGATCCAGCAGGCGAGGAAAAGCGCGGCCGTGAGCAATTCGATCGCGGGGTAACGGAAGCTAAAAGGCTGGCGGCAGCAGCGGGCGCGGCCGCGCAGCAGGAACCAGCTGAAGACGGGGATGTTATCATACCAAGCAATTGTCTGACCGCAGCCACAGTGGGAACCGGGTCGCACGATCGATTCGTTCTTGGGCATCCGATAGATGCAGACGTTAAGAAAACTACCGATGCATGCACCCAACAGCGTGACGGCGAGCGGAAAAAACCAGGGAAAGAGGTGGGCGATCTCAGTCAAGGCTGACATAATCATTGGGCCGCGCTGAGCGCCGCTTGCATGGTGGTCGTCGGGACAGCGCCTTGCGTCCAGAGCTCAAGCGCGCGGGCGCCTTGATGGACGAGCATGGCGAGTCCGTTGGTGTGCGCTAGACCCAGCTCAGCCGCTTGGCGTAAAAGTGCGGTTTGCGGTGGGCGATAGATCATGTCGAACACCGCCGCTGGTCGGGGGATGTTATGCAAGTTGATGGGGGCGGCATCGCTGGGGGCCAAGCCCAAGGAAGTGGCGTTAATGACAACAGCGCCGGCGGGTAGAGTGGCGGGCGGGGCGGCTAGATCAAAACCGCGGACAGGGATTAATTGATCGGGGCGGACTAACTCAGTGAGTAGTTTGCCTAAAGTTGCGGAGGTGCGATTGCCGATCCAGAGCGAGGCGCAGCCTTGGCGCAAACTTTCGGCGGCGGCGGCGCGCGCGGCACCGCCTGCGCCAAGCAAAATAATGGGTGCGCCGGTAAGAGTGACGCGCAAATCCTGTTGCAGGGCGGCGGCTAAGCCAAAGCCGTCCGTGTTGGCCCCGCGCCAGCCAGTGGGTGTGGCGGTGAGCGTGTTAGCTGCTCCGGCTGCGCGGACAAAGTCATCGCTCGATGCAAGCTGATCAATGACGAGGGCTTTATGTGGGACGGTTAAATTCAGACCGTAAAATTTTTTCTGATGAAACAAGGTCAAGGCCCGGGGCAACGTTTCCGACGCGATATCAAATTTAAAGTAATGCCAATCGTGGAAGCGGGGCTGCGTTTTGGTCAATTGCGCCAAGGCCGCGTTGTGCATGGCGGGGCTGAGGGAGTGCGCGATCGGCCGGCCGATAACCGCCAGAGCGGTACCCGCGAACGACCATTGTTCCAGATCGGCGAGGGTATGAATAGGCTCAGGGGCGGTGCTCATGGACAAACCCAGCAAAGCGCACTGACGGGAGGAGAACGAGCCCGATTTTACGGCTGCGCTTGGCGCTCGTGGGTCGATTCAAATTCCGCGACAAAGTCAGCGAAGAGGCGGGCGGGCGCGAGTTGCTCGCTGGCCGCGTAGTGGTGGGCGAGGTTGCGGCAGCAGCGGCAAAGCACCTCGCGCACTGGCGTGGGGGCCAAGTCGGCTAAGGTGGGCTCGTTGTCATTTAGGCGAGCCAGTAAGAGAACTTCTGGCGCGCTCAAAAAAACACCGGCATGAAAAGGATCGAGAAAAAAGGGCGGAGTTTCTTCGTAGCAACCGACAATGAAATGACCGGGTAAGGCGACGGGCTCAAGGGGCAGGCCGATCCGCTCGGCGATGAGCAGGTATACGATGGACAGTGACAGCGGCAGACCTTTGCGCCGGATGAGCACTTGATCGAGAAAGCTGTTGAGGGGATCGGTATAATGCTCGGTGTTCCCGCGTAAGCCAAATTCTTGCAGCAGCACGTGATTGAGCACGCGGCATTTTTCGCGGGGAGTGCTGGCGGCGGTGATGAGCTCACGGCAACGCGCGGCGAGCGCATCCAGTTGCGTGCAACACGAACCAACATCGAGGTCCGCATTAACGGTGCGACTCAAGAGGAGGGCGCCAGTTTCCAGTTCATAATTCAGCGAGCGAATAAATCGGCGAAAATCACCGACTGGATCAGCAGAGTTCAGCCGACCAAGATAGTGGGCGGCATGGGCCGCGAGCGTTTGGTTGGGCTGGCTGGCGACGGTGCGCAAGAGCTCAACGCTTTCGTCGCCGTGGGCTAAAAATAATTTTAGCAAGGCCTGTTGCACAACTGGGGAAGGATCATCCAGCAATTGCGGCAGGGCTTCTTTTTGCGAGATCGTGAAGGGCAGCGCTGCCATGTGAATCAGCCAAGTCGGTGTGCTCCGCGGCGCAATCGGGAAATATTTTAAGTTTTCCCAGGATTTATTCCCGGGGGCCGTACAGGGCGCTGCCGACGCGAACCACCGTGCTCCCTTCGGCAATCGCCGATGCGAGATCGCCACTCATGCCCATCGATAGTTCCCTCAGGGGTGTCCCAAAGCGGGTGGCCAGTTCATCGCGTATGATGCGCAGGTTGGCAAAAGTGCGCCGGGCAATGTCGGCGTCATCAGCCAACGGGGCTACGGTCATGAGTCCGTCGACTTGCAGGTGGGTCTGCGCCATCGCGCATTCGAGCAGGCGGGGCGCGTCAGCTGGCTCGATGCCAAATTTAGCCGGATCATGCCCGGCATTAATTTGTAATAGCACGGGTAACTTTTTACCGAGCTCCCCGGCGGCGCGGTTGAGGGCGGCGAGGAGCTTTTCACTATCAACGCTCTGAATCCGGGCAAAATGAGTCGCGGCTAGCTTGGCTTTATTGGATTGCAGGTGGCCAATCAGCTCCCAGCGCAAGGCGGGGGCAACGCCGATAATTTTTTGCATAGCCTCTTGGACTCGATTTTCTCCTACTGCGGTAAGTCCATAACGGATAGCGTATTCTGCGGCGGCGACCGGATGGGTTTTAGTCACAGGCAACAAGGTGACCTCGTTCGGCGAGCGTCCCACTGCACGACAACACTCGGCTATTCGAAGCATGAGAGCGTCTGCTCTTTGGCGGAAGGTATCATATTCGATAAACATCTCTTGGTATGTCTTTTAGATTGGCCTGCTGATAAGTTATATTTATACTGAGCGTAACAAACCCTTTGTATGCAAATTGAGAATTTTAAAATTTTCGCCGATTTAGTGGAAACCAAGAGTTTCTCCAAGGCGGCCAAGTTGAATGGCATTACCCAGTCAGCGGTTAGTCAGCAGGCTCGCTCGATGGAGCGCAACTTTAAGACGCTGATGGTTGATCGCAGTCAGAAGCAGTTTAATCTCACCCGTGAAGGGCAGCGAATTTATGAGGCCGCCAAGGAAATTCTCCATGGCTATGAGAAGCTGGAGAGCGATTTGCAGGAAATGAAGAAGGTGATTAGTGGCACGATACGAATTTCCACGATTTACTCGATTGGGCTGCATGAATTGCCGCCTTATATTAAAAAATTCCTGCACGATTTTCCTTCGGTCAATGTGCGGGTGGAGTATCGGCGGTCTAATCTGGTGTACGAAGATATCTTACATAACTCCGTGGATTTTGGCTTAGTCGCCTTTCCGCAGAAGGTGCGGCAGATTGAGATGCTGCCCTTCCGCAACGATCGCCTAATTTTAATTGCGCATCCGAATCATCCTTTGGCTAAGGGCGCTAACGTAGAAATGAAGGCGCTGGCGGCGCATAAATTTATCGGCTTTGATCCGGATATTCCAACGCGGAAGGCGGTCGATCAGATTTTCCGCGATTTCAAATTAGAAATCACGCCCGTGATGGAGTTTGATAATATTGAGACCGTGAAGCGCGCCGTGGAGATCGATCATGGCGTGGCAATTGTGCCGCAAGCGACCGTCTTGCAAGAAGTCCGGCAGGGTACGCTCGTGACTATTGCCTTCAAGGGGCGGGAATTCACTCGGCCGCTCGCTATTTTGCATCGCAAAGGTCGGGTGCTGACTCCCGCCATGAAAAAATTTATTGAGATTCTCGGCGCGGAACCCACCGAGGTGACCGCTAAAATCTAATCCGGGATGCTTGCCGCTGCGCGTGGCTGGCGATGGAGGGCTGATGGTCGCAGATTTTTATTATGCATCTTTTTATTCGTTGGATCGTTGGGGTTCATGGGCTGGGTCTCATTCTAGGCGGCCTGTTGAGCGGCGCGGTGTTGCTGGCTGCGCCGGACACCGGATCGAGCACCGCCTTACCAGCGCCGACGTGGCAACTCCCTGACCTAGCGGGTCAGACCGTCGGCTCTGAGCAATTTAAGGGCAAGGTCGTCGTGGTCGATTTTTGGGCGACGTGGTGCCCGCCATGTGTGGCTGAAATCCCTGGCTATATTGCCCTCCAAAAAAAATATGCCGCGCAAGGCTTGGTAATTATCGGCATTTCAATGGATCGTCGTGGACCAGCGGCCGTCGAGCAATTTGCGGCCGCGCGTGGTATAAATTATACGATTGTGATGGGAGACGACGCTAGCGCGGAGGCCTTCGGTGGCATTGAGGCTCTGCCGACGACATTTTTGATTAACCGCCAAGGCGTGATTGTGCACCGGAAAATCGGGGCAGTTGCGACGGAGGAGTATGAAAAACTGGTGCAGCAAGCGCTGCGGTGAGGGCCCGTTAAGGCTGGGTGCCGGCGCCGTGGGCCAATCGGGGTCATGATAATGAAATTCCAAATTAGCCTTTTGCTGCCTTTGGCTTGTGCGCTGCTTTATGTGGTGGCCGCTCTGACCGTGAAGCGCGCCGCGGCCTTAGGCGCAGGCATCTGGCGCACGGGATTTTTATCAAACTGGGCCGTCGCGCTATTTTTCCTGCCGCTGTTGTGGGGGGCTTCGGCGGCCCATCAACCGAGCCTCGATTATTGGCAACCGGCCGTGACCGCGTTACTTTTTTTTGCGGGCCAAGCGTTCACTTTTTGGGCCTTAAGCCACGGTGATGTTTCGGTGGTGACCCCAGTCATGGGCACCAAAGTAATTTTGGTCGCGCTGTTCAGCAGCTTACTTCGCGTGGGGGTGGTCCCATGGCAATGGTGGGTTGGGGCCGGCTTGAGCACGGCAGCGATCATGCTGCTGCACCGAGGTAGCGGGGCGAACCGACCGCGGGTTGGGCAGACGGTGTTACTCGCTTTTTGCAGTGCGACCGCTTTTGGGCTGGGGGATGTGTTGGTACAAAAATGGCTACCGCATTGGGGGGCGCGGCAGTTTTTCCCACCGATGTTCGCGGGGGTTGGTTTATTGTCCTTCGGCTTCATGCCTTTTTTCAAAGCGCCCCTGCGGGCGATGAATGCAGCCATGTGGCGCTGGGTCGGCGCAGCGGCGCTCCTCTTGGCCTTGAATAATGCCGGCGTCCTTTGGTCTATCGGCCTGGTCGGCAGCGCGACGGCCGTAAACATAGTCTACAGTTTGCGCGGACTATTCAGCGTGCTGCTCGTATGGGGGATTGGGCACTGGTTTATGAGTGCGGAACAGCATCTCGAGCCGGGCGTCTTGCGCGCTCGACTGCTCGGGGCCGGCCTCATGATCGCGGCGATCGGGCTGGTTTTAATTTAAAGCTTCGAGCGCCGACTGGGCGCGTAACTTAGCGGGCTGATCATATTTTTTTAAAGCCGGCATCGTGAGTCCGCGTTGCCATTCAATTTTGGCGCGCGCGAGTTGTCCTGCGGCAGCATAAGCGAAGCCCAGTTCCAGGGGATGGGCCAATGCCTTTGGCTCAAGAGCGATCGCGCGGCTCAGATGCCGCTGACTCTCCTCAAACGAGGCTGCGGGTAGGCCCCCGTACCATAAGCGTACGAGCAATCGAGCGGAGATACCAAGGGAGGCTATTTCGTAATGCCAGCGCCCGAGTACATGATGGGCCCAAGCATAATCTGGGTCTAAGCGAAGCGCTCGCTCCGCCTCGGACCGTACCAAGCGTGAGTACTGAATCTTTTTGGCAGTATCACTGTAAGCGGCGAGGGAGCCGTAGGCCACCGCGACGGAAAGTACGTTGATCGCGTTCGCATCCAGAGAGGTGGCGCGCTGTGCATAGGCGAGAGCCGCTTGGGCGAAATCTTGCCGCGTGTCATTGGTCAATTGGTCCGCTATAAGGTCCGCGTATTGCTGGGCTATCTTTTGTAAAATATACGGGTCATCAGGCTTGGCTCGGTCTGCGGCGAGAAAAAGTTCAAGGGCAATGGCGGAATTCCAGTTAGCCTCAGCGGCAAGGGCTGCCTCGAGGGAGGCCCGCGCACTGGTTGAACCCAAGAGCAGAAGAGCGCAAAGTAGCTTACTAAACATAAAAGCTAAACTCTCAGGGCTTGCGCATGAGGTAATGGCTGACGTGCCACTCTTCCCCGGCGCGGAAATTCCACAATTCGGCGCAGGAGAGGTAGAAAATCCGCCAGTAAGCCCACCACTTTACCGCGTGAGCCTCCCCGTAGGTAGCGCGAAACAACGGCATGATTTCCGCTTGGTGGGCGTCCATATTTTTTAGCCAATGTTCGGCCGTTCGCGCGTAATGCGTGCCGTTGACGCGCCAAGTGTCCACGAGGGTGAGATCGGCTTGGCACAAACTAAATAAATCATGGGCCGGCATCATGCCGCCGGTGAAAAAATATTTACTCATCCAGTCGCTCTGATCGCGTGCGACGAAGTGATAAGCGAGTTGGGCGTGCACAAAGACGTGGGCAAAAAATGTTCCGCCCGGTTTGAGCCACCGGGCGATGTGGGCGAGGAGGCGGGGCCAGTTTTTCATATGCTCAAACATCTCGACTGAGACCACGCGATCAAACTGGCCGGCCGCGAGGTCGAGATCATTCATATCGCAGGTAATCACAGTTATGTTCGTGTAGCCCCGCGCGCGGGCTTCGGTGGTGATGTGTTCCCGCTGCGTGCGGGAATGCGAAACCGCCGTGATCTGGGCGGCGGGATATTTTTCGGCCATCCAAAGCGTCAATGAGCCCCACCCACACCCGAGCTCAAGGATATGGTCGCCGTCGGCGAGTTGAGCGCGGGCGCTAGTCAGGGCCAGCATCGCCTCTTCCGCTTGGGCGAGGGTGGCTGGTCCTGTCAGGTAAAGGCCGCTAGAATATTTCAGCCGCGGGCCGAGGCATTGCTGGTAAAATAAAGTGGGAACCTCGTAGTGTTGTTCTTTGGACTCAGCGGTATTGACCGCAATCGGTTGGTGGGTGAGTTCGGCTGCAAAGCGTCGCAACTGGCTCGTAGGATCGCCGCACGCCTCCTCGCGCAAGCGTTGGCGAAGCAAACGACGAATCCCGATGCGGATTAACCAATCGGGTAGCAGGTTTTTTTCCAGTAAGGAGTCGATCATGGCAGTTTTTTCGGGAACCAGGGGATGAAGGCGCTGGTGGTGGCTTGGTAACGGTGATAAGCCGCGCCCTTGGAGCGAATCGCTTGCTCTTCGGTCAACGGGATGCCGGTCACGCGCAGCAGGAGAAATAAAATACTGAGCGGACCGATTACCGCGATCCAGCCGAGGGGTGAGGCGAGGGCAAAAACGAAATAAGCCACCCAGATCAGCCATTCAAAAAAATAATTAGGATGGCGGCTATAATGCCAAAGACCGCGGGTGCAAACGGCTCCCCGGTTAGCGGGGTCGCGCTTGAACGCCGCAAGCTGGGCATCAGCGAGCGCTTCTCCGCCGAAGGCTACCAGCCAAAGAAGCGCGCCGGCGATCTCCAGCGGCTGCAGTGCGGGCGCGGGATTAAGGCAGGCCAGGGCAAAGGCGGCGGCGAGGACCACGACCGAGAGCGCTTGAAGTTGAAAAAAACCAAACATCATCGCGGGAAAATTACCCGCCCAGTTTTTGCGCAATTGCTGATAGCGGCCGTCCTCAATGGGATGGTGACTCATCACGCGGCGATAGAGATGGGTGCCAAGGCGCAGGCTCCACAGTGAAGCCAGCGTGGCGATTAAGCCGCGGCGAAGCGGCCAGCCGGAGCCGCCCACGGCGTAATAAATCGCCAGGACGGCAAAGGCATAGGCCCAAACGATATCAACGATGCCGTAATTATTAAGGCGCGCGGCGAGGAAATAAAATAAGGCAAAAAACAGACACAGGCCCCCAAGCGCGCTGAGGATAAGCAGGGGGGCCGTCATGGTGGGCGGTAGAGGTTAAGCGAGAAACAAGACGGCAATACCTGCGGCGACGAGGCCTAGACCAAGCCAGCTCGGACCAGCGCGGCGGGCGGTCAGCACGGCGGCGAGTGGCTCCGTGGTGGCAACAGACCATAAAGCATGGAGACAGTAGGCGGCCATCGCGATATTGCCCAAAAGCATGACGGCGATGAACCAGCTCAGGCGCGCCAGCCACGAGGTTTGTTGATAAGCGACCCAAACATAAAAAGTGAGGAAGCCCGCGTAGGCGTCAAAGAGGGTCGCGATAAACCAAGGATGCGTATAAACATCCCGCGGCACAGCAAACAGTGGGCAATGAAAACTCGCCCACGAGGTGACGCCGAGCATGGCGGCGAGAATCACGGTAAAAAGAAGTCGAAGCAGCCAAAGCATGGGAGGATTACAATGAAAGGTTGTTGGGGCGCGTGTAGACCGCTTGGACTACCGAAATATTGCGCAGGGCAAAAGCGGTTTCACAGTAACACAGGTAGTAATGCCACTTGCGTATGAAGTTTTCATTGAAACCGAGGGCGCGCACTTGGTCGAGTTGCGCGTGAAACGACTCCCGCCAATGCAGCAGGGTGCGCGCGTAATCTCGGCCGAGATCTTCCAAGCCGTGCAAAACAAAATTACCTTGTTCGGCGAGCTGTTGGTTGACGCGATTGAGCGAAAGTAACAGTGAACCGGGAAAAATATGCTTTTGAATAAAATCTACCCCAGCACGTAATTGCGGGTAGCGAGCGTCGGGGCAGGTAATAAATTGGAGCGCGATCAAGCCATTCGGTTTAAGTACGCGGCTACATACGGCCGCATATTCTTTGAGGTAGTGGTGCCCGACTGCTTCCAGCATTTCAATGGACACAATTTTATCAAATTGGCCGGTGAGTTCGCGGTAGTCTTGTAGGCAGACCGTGATGCGATCGCTGAGACCAGCTGCCGCGATGCGCTGAACCGCGAGGTCGCGCTGTTGCGGTGAGATAGTCAGCGTGGTGACGCGGCAGCCATAATTTGTGGCGGCATGAATGCTCCAAGCCCCCCAGCCCGTGCCAATTTCAAGCACGTGGTCGGTCGGTTGAAGGTGTAATTTTTGACAAAGGGCATCGTTCTTCGCGACTTGCGCAGCGGCGAGGGTCGTCGCGCCACTCCAGCGAGCGGTCGAATACATCATTGAGGGGTCAAGCCAGAGAGCAAAAAAATCGTTCGAGAGATCGTAATGGGCCCGGATGTTGCGTTCGGCATTCGCCCGCGTGTTGGGGCGAAGTAAGTGCCCCCAGCGATTGCCGGCGCGCAGTAAATTGAGTGCGAGTGACTGGGCCCGCTGCGATCCTGAAAGCGTGGGGGCATGTTCTACATTTAAGACAAACCAACCGAGCAAAGCGGTGAGATCGGGCGTCTCCCAATCCCCATCCAGGTAAGCCTCCGCAAAGCCAATATCCCCATAAAGCGCAGTCTTGGTAAACAGAGCGGCGCGGCGCACACGCAGCGTGGCGCAGTTGTTCACTCCAGGCGCGATGAGCTGCGGCGTTATCGCCGGTTCGCCAAATATGCGGACGGTTCCATCGGGTAGCTCGAGGCGAAGCTGGCCGCGCGGCATCGCCGCGAAAGCTTTAAGCACCGCGCGCTGGAAAAAAGAGCCCGCGGCGGAAGAGGCATTGAGCGGCGTAGAATTGATCGTAGTGGCAGGCGGGTTCATGCAGCAGGCGGGGCGATGGAGGAGTGGGGCCGGTAAAGATCGCGCTGAGCCTCAGGCCGCGCTGATTTTGCGAACCACGGCACGCGTTTCAGGTAAAGCTGCAGCGCCTGCCAGTGAATCAGGGCCATTACTCGTAAAGTGATAAAGGGATATTTAAACGTAAACCAAGCGAGGCGCCCATTAGTCAAGCTCGTCCGAGAGCCGGTTAAAACGCTGGTGAGGGTGCGCTCACCGGCCGCATAATCATCGATCTGAATCGCCAATTTATCTCCTGGCGTGTGCAAGGTGAAATCAAAAGCCACGTCGAGATCAGAGAAAGGGGAGACGTAGAAATATTTTGGCGTGCGCCGAGAAAAAACCGCCGCGTTTGCGGTGGTCGCGCTGGTCGCGGGCCCGAGCACGAAGGGCTTCATTTCTTTGAAGGTATTGCTGACTTCCGCGATGGAGGCGACCGGGCGCCCCTGTCGATCGTAGCAAAAATAAAAAGAAACGGGATTAAATTGATAGCCGAATACCCGCGGCAAGGTGATCAGCATGACGCGCCCACCGGCGAGATCGATGCCGTGGGCCGCAAGGTGCGCGATGACCCGATCCTTTAATCCAGCGATCGGCGCCGGCGCGGGCGCCAGGGGGCTCGGCTGGTGAAGCACTTCTGTGGTCGGCAAAAAATCACGTTCGCAAAAATTGTAAACATTGCGGCGTTGGTTGGAAAACAAAGCAAGCCGCTTGGGTAGGGCGGCGAGTTCATCCAGATCGAATGCAAACATGAAAATGCGATACACGAAGCGATGCGCCTTGGGCGTAAAGCGCTGGTGCAAAATCTGGCATTCGTAGAGACAGGAATTCACTCGTAGAGATACGTTTAAGCTGAGCCTGAAGATGCCCTTAGAATCATGATTTTGAGAAGATCCACGGGTCGCGTCCGAGGAGTTGTTGACTTAAATTCACGGCGGAAAGCAGGCCATCCTCATGAAATCCATAGCGCTGCCAAGCGCCGACGAAATAGGTCTCGGTTCGACCGCGCGCATTCTGGTTGAGTTGGGGTAACTCCGCTTGGGCCTGGACGGCACCTCGACTAAATAGCGGATGGGAGTAGGCGATCGTTTTGAGAATTTTTGCGGGAGCAATGCGGGCGGTGCCATTGATCGAGACAAAATAATTTTCGCGATCGGAGACCCCTTGCAAGCAATTCATCCAGTAATGCGTGGCGGGCGAGATTACACCGTGCGCATCGCGGGCAATGGAGTAATTCCAGGCCGACCAAGCGAGGGGGGTGCGCGGCATCACGGAGGCATCCGTGTGGAGCGTGGCCATATTGGCCTGGTAGTGAAACTCGCTGAGCAAACGGGTTTCCTCCGCGGTGGGGTCGGCGAGCAGGCGTAAGGCTTCATCGGGATGACACGCCACGATGGCGTGGTCGAAATGCTGTGCCGCGCCTGTGGCGGTGGTGACCCTAACCCCGCCTGCCGCGCGCTGCAGACGAACTACTTTGGCCTGGTGCCGAATGCGCTCGCGCCAGGGCGCGGTGAGTCGTTTGACATATTCTTGGGCCCCACCGGTGACGGTCCACCATTGATGCTGTGTATCTAGACCAAGAAAGCCGTGATTATGAAAAAACCGCAGCAAGGTAGTCGCGGGGAAGGCCAGCATTTTATCAGGAGGCGTTGACCAGACCGCCGAGCTCATGGGGACTAAGTAGAGGTTGAAAAAGTCCTCACCGTAGCCGCGCTGTTTAACATAATCGCCTAGGGTTAATTTGCCCCAGGCAGGATCAGCAAGCGCGGCGATGGCTTCTCGATTGAAGCGGGCAATCGCCATCAGCATGCGGATAAACCGCGGACGAAGCAAATTGCGCCGCTGCGCAAAAAGATGATTGAGCGAAGACCCGGCAAACTCGAGGCCGGTATCCTCGTGGCGGACACTGAAGGACATCGCCGTTTTCTTAACGGGCACCTCGAGCTGGGCAAAGAGCCGGGTCAACTGGGGGTACGTGGCATAATTAAATACCATAAATCCGGTATCGATCGGCACGGGGTGGCCGGTGTCTTTCTCGGGGATGGTCACGGTGTTCGTGTGGCCGCCCGTGTAATCATTCTGCTCAAACAAGGTTAGATCAAAATGCCGGTGCAGAAAATGCGCCGTACCCATCCCGGCGATGCCGGTTCCGATAATGGCAAGTGAGGCCATAAAAAAACCCAGAGGGGTCGCTAATATTTTTAGATTTCCGGCTGAGGGGCGGAGATTGGCTGGGTTGATGGCACGATGAGCTCACCAATATTTTTATGAACGGCGGGGCCATCCACTTTTTTCATTTGATCGGCGACGGCTGGGCTCTGGACAGTGGCCAGGGCGATGGCTGCGGCCGTCGGCACCGCGCGCCGGAAGAGATCGATCTCATGTTGCACGGAAGACATCGAAAAGCGGGCGAGGGTATCTTGATGGTTGCGTATTTCAGCTTCGCGATAAACCGAAGCCGGCACCGGTTTAAGATCCCAGATGAAACCCGTCCAAGAAAGGGCTTTCAGGATATAATAAGTGATATCGAGCTCCCACCAATAGAAGCCTTGGCGGGTAGACGACATGTAGCGGTGGTGATTATTATGCCAACCTTCGCCCAGGGTGATGAGGGAGAGCATAAAGCTGTTGCGAGAATCGTCACTGGTGGCGAAGCGCCGGCCGCCCATGAGATGGGCCAGCGAGTTGATGCAAGAAGTGCCATGGAATAGCGCCGTGGTGCTAATAAAAAATCCCCAGACGAGCAGTTGAGGGCCGCTTGTGTGCCAAGCGGGTAAGGCTTGTTCTAGGCTGCGGCCGAGAACCAAGAGGGCGGTTGCAAACAGGACCGGCACGATCACATCGAAGCGATTGAGAAAAACGAGCTCGGGATATTTAGCGAGATCACGGATTTTGGTATAGTCAGTGGGAAAGTTACGGCGGCTGGTGATCCAGCCGATATGCGACCACCAGAAGCCATGCACATGAGGGGAGTGCGCATCGCTTGGTTCATCGGAGTGCTGGTGGTGATGCCGGTGATGGTAAGCCCACCAGAGGCCGCCTCGTTGAACGCAGGTCGCGCCGAGAAGCGCTAAAAGAAACTGACCAAAGCGGGAGGTGCTATAAGTTTTGTGCGAGAAATAGCGGTGATAAATGCCAGTAACCGCAAACATGCGGATAAAGTACAGCGCGACTGCTAGGCTAACGGCGAGCCAACTCCAGCCAGTCCAAATAACTCCAAGGCAGCCAAGGTGCAAAACCACAAAGGGAATGCAGCGAATCAGATTTACGCCGTCCGGTTGGGCCCGAATAGCCTCAGGGGTTTCCGATGAATAATCGGAGTCAATCCATTGAAATAGGGAGCCGAGCAGGCGGGGCTTAGACATAAGGTGGGTGGGAGCGTAAAAATTGAAGCGGGAGAAAAACTATCTGAAGACGATGGCGCAAGCTGAGTTTAAGGGTATCTCATTAACGGTGTTTAGATTATCCCGAAGCACAAGGGGTGGCTGCCAGTTAGATGTTATTACCCAGCATTTTCCCTTAGCTAATCGCGGGTTAGGTTAAGCCCTAGAATTGCGGACGCATTTTTACGGGCGGGGCTATTATCCCCGTAAAAAGGGGCCGGGGTGCCGTCCGTAACTTTACTTTTGACTGCGGGCTAATATCATTGGCTCATAAGTATTAAGTAATTATCTAACTTAAGGTTGGCTGCTTTCATTTTCCTGGAAACCACCTGTTCAGTATAATAAATCTAGGAAAGCAATGAAGCTAAGGTGATGGGCTAAGAACGACGATGGATGCGAGAGCCAGTATGAAGGTCA
>SXZN01000228.1 GCA_005787865.1 Opitutaceae bacterium
AACGGCGAAAAAATATCCCGAACGATCCAGGAAATGCGCCACTCCGGACGCTGCGCCTTAATCGACGTCGCCACTTGCAATCCGTGCACGATGTCACGCAGCGCGGAGGGTTTGATGATGAGCATTTCGGGCATAACTAAAGAGAAAGACCCTACGGCTAGGGCAACGTTCCTAAGATTAGAACCCGAGTTAGAAATGCAAATCTGAACGAGATGCCTCAACGAGAGACGCTCGCCCCACCCCCGATCCTCGAACCCGTAAGGCCGCCCCGCGCCTCAACCGCGAGCGAGCAGTTCATTCAAGGCAGCGAACACAGTCGCGGCCTCCAATTGAGCGAGCTGACCACTGGGCGCCTCGACGGCGCGATGCTTTTGCGCAGTGAGGGGGAAAGGTCCAAACCGCTGCGGAGAAGTTGGCCCAAAAATGGCCAGCACCCGATTGCCCGAAGCCGCGGATAAATGCATCGGACCGCTGTCATTGCCGATGAAGGTCGCCGGTTGGCGCACGAGCGCGATCATTTCCGCCAACGGACACCCCGTCAGGTTAAGAAAACGTCCCGCCGGCACGGCTAGCTCCGGCTGAGTCGCCTGTCCAGCGCACCACACCACGCGGCTCCCTGGGATTAGATTGAAAATGAGGGCCGTGAGCTCATCAAAATGCGTCCATTGTTTTTCCGCCCCGCGGCTGTCAGTAAAAATCACAAAGGTCTGACGCGGCTCATCCCTAAAAAAATCCTGCCAGATAAATCTTGGGCCCGCGCGTAGCTCCAACGGAAAATCTAAGCGGGGCGTCACCCCAGCAACCCGGAGAAATTCCTGTAATATATCAAGCGCGTGATGCGGTCCGTGGCCGCCTGGCCGGGCGACGCGGTGATGATAAAAAAGGCCCGCCCCTTCCCGCGCGTCCGCGCGACCCCATTTGGCGGGCGACCGGACCGCTGCAGTCATCAGCCCGGAGCGCAGCAGACCTTGCAGATCCCAGACGGCATCGAACTGCCTTTGGCGCAGCGCGCGCAAGAGGCCCAAAAACACGCGCCAACCATCACGGCGGCGAAAAATAATAACCTCATGCACAAAAGGTGCCGCCTGCACTAATCCAGCGAAGCGCTCCCGCACCACCCAAGTGATGCGCCACGTCGGTTGCGCCCGCGCTAAAGTCTGCACCACCTGCAGGGCGTGCACAATATCACCAAGCGAGGAGGGTTTGATAACAAGCAGGGATTTCACGCGCGAGAATTCGTAGGCTTGTGTCTGGCGCGCTTTTCTTCAACTCCATTTACCTGCTAACCATGAAATTCGACGCTCAGGATATAGCGGCCCGGCAAACTGAACTCACCGCGCAGTGGCATCAAGTCACCCCCGTTGCAACTGGGGCGGGCTTTAACCGCCTCCTGGAGGAAAATCATCTGCGCAATTTTTCACTGTGGCATGAAGAAGATATCGCGCGGCGCGATGATCTCGGCTTCGAACGCGTCTACCAAGCGAAGCGCAACATCGACCGCTTCAATCAGGAGCGAAATAATTTCGCTGAAGAAATGGACAAAGCCATTGTCGCCGCGCTGACTCCTCCCACGACGGGGTGCCCACGCAATTCTGAAACCCCAGGCATGATGATCGATCGCCTCTCCATTCTGGCGCTCAAAGAATTTCATATGCAGGAAGAAACCGTCCGCGCCGAAGCCTCGGTGGCCCATCGCGAAAAATGCGCCGAGAAACTGGCGCGCATTCACCAGCAACGGGGTGACCTCAGAACTTGCCTCGCGGACCTGCTCGCCGACGTGGTTGCGGGTCGGCGCACCTTCTCGGCTTATTTTCAGTTCAAGATGTATAATGATCCCACCTTGAACCCGCAGCTCTACCGCCAACCGCCTCAATCCGGTCGCGCATGAGTCGCGTTAGTGCGCAACCCCGGCTTTGGTTTCCGCAACATTGGCCCATGTGGCTAGCTTTGGGATTTTTATGGATCACGGATAAATTACCCTGGCCAGAAAAACGCTGGCTGGCGCGGCGCCTAGGCTGGTTGGTGTTTAACCTTATCTGTATTCGCCGTCGTATCGTTTTTACCAATTTGCGCCTCTGTTATCCGACGGCCACGACCGCGCAGATTACCGCGCTGGCCCGGGCGCACTATGATTCCCTCGCCCTAGGACTTTTTGAAATTTGCGCCGGCTGGTGGGCAAAAACTTCCGCGCTGCCGCCGCATCGCGTCATCGGTCGTGAACATTTGCAGGCGGCGCTCGCTCGCGGCCATGGCGTCATTTTGCTGACCGGCCACTTTACAACGCTCGAAATCGGCGGCCGGTTCATGTCGGAATCACACCAAATGGGCGGACTCTACCGCGATCCCAACAACCCGGTCGTCGCGCACCTGATGCGTGGTCAACGCGCTCGGCACATGGCCCCCGCCGTTCACTTCGACGATCTCCGCGGCCTCATTCGAGCTTTGCGCGCTAACGCCGCGATTTGGTACGCACCTGATCAAGGTAAGCGCAGTAAATCTTCCGAAATTTTGCCCTTCTTTGGCGTGCCCGCGATCACCAACACCGCCACGAGCAAGATTGCGGAGATGACCGGAGCGGCGGTCGTTCCCTTTTTCTTGAAACGCGAAGCTGATCATACTTACACGCTGACGATTCACCCGCCGCTCGAAAACTTCCCCACGGCCGATGCCAATGCTGACGCCCTGCGCATCAATCAACTTCTCGAAAATAATATCCGACTCTGCCCCGAACAATACTTCTGGGTGCACAAACGCTTTAAGGCTCGCGGCCCTGACTACCCCGATGTTTATGCGGCCTAACTGATCGGCGGCACCATTCATAATTCTGCTATGAATCTCCTTAAAAATATATTTCGCTCTGTCCGCCTGCCGATTCAACGCGGACCCAATCGCGGGCGTTGGTGGAGTGTATCGACCGCAAAGAATTATTTCTACAACCGCTTCGTGCCGGGCAAGGCCGCCTGCCTACCGCAATTACTCCAGCCGGGCGAGACAGTGTGGGATATTGGCGCCCATTGCGGCTATACGGCCTTGGTGGAAGCACAGGCCATCGGCGCCACCGGCCAGTGCTTCGCCTTCAAACCCAATCCCCGCAATCGGCAGCTGTTACAACTGCATCTTCAGTGGAATCGTACGACCAACGTCACCGTGCTGCCCTACGCGATCAGTGGAGCGGATGGCGAATTATCTTTCGGCTGGGAAGAAAATCAACGGGCTAGCACGATCAGTTCGCATCTTGGTGGGGCGGGTTGGAAAGTTCCGGTCCGCACGATTGATGGACTGATCCAATCCGGCGAGGTACCCGCGCCCACTTTCCTGAAAATTGATGTCGAGGGAGCAGAACTCGAACTACTCCAAGGCGCGGCCCATCTTCTAGCCCGCGAGCTAAACCTCGGTCTCATTCTCTCCACCCACACCGCAGCATTGCATGAGGCCTGTGCCCAGCTGCTCCGGGCCGCCGGCTTTAATATTATTGAGACCAGCGCAGTCGCGCTCGCTCGGACCACCGGCTGGGCGGCGCTCGGCGATGTCGATCTGCTCGCTTATCGTAGCGGGCGCTGCGTGAGTCCGGCGGCTCGCGCGGCTTTTGCGGCCATTGGCCGACATGGTTAAAGTTTTCTCGTGCCCATGGCTTACCCCGACCCGCGACCACTCCGCATTCTGGTTATTCGTTACCGCTTCATTGGTGATACGGTTCTCGCCATTCCTTTTCTGCGTAATTTACGCGCCGCTTTCCCGGCGGCTAAAATCGACGTGCTCGCGGAACCAGGGTCAGGTGACACGCTCGCACTTTGTCCCTACAAAGATGAACTGCTCTACTATGCTCCACGCTTAAAAGGAGACAAAAAGCAGCGGGCAAAATTCCCCACCAGCTTGCTGGGCGCCGTTCAATTTCTCCGCGCCCGCCAGTATGATCGTTGTTATATTTTGCGCCGCTCCTTTTCCAGCGCGATCCTGCCGCTGCTCGCGGGTATCCCTCATCGGGTCGGCTTCGCCACGGAAGGTCGCAGCTGGCTTCTGCAGCGCAGCACCCCTTACGCTGACAAGCATGAGGTCGAGTGCTTTCTCGATGTGCTGCGCGCCGACGGAATTCCAGTCAGCAGCACCCACAACGAAAATTGGACCGATCCCGCGATCGATCAACGCGTCGCCGCGGCTCTCTCCACGGGCCAACGTCGTAAGGTTTTTATCTGCGCCAAATCAATCGCCCCCGCCAAAGATTGGTCACCTGAATCTTTCGCCCAACTGATTGCGTGGCTCGTCAATGAGCGCGACTGCGAAGTCCATCTCTGCGACTCACCAAGCTTGTCTCATTATTATGAAAAAATTCGCGCGGTCTTACCCGTGGCGTTGCATCATGACTGGATCGACTGGAGCCAGCGGCTTTCGCTGCGCGAATCTAACTCCCTTTTTCGCTGCATGGATCTAGCGATCGGTATCGATACGGGCCTGCTCCACCTGGCCGCCTCATTTCATGTTCCGATCGTCGCGCTATTTGGCCCACTCGAGCCGTGGCGCTGGCATCCTTGGGATACCACGCATACGATTCTGCGCCCGACCGATCTGTCCGGACCAAGCCCACTGCTGCGCTTGAGCGTGGCGGAGGTTAAGGCGGCCGTTGACCAACGCCTCGCCGCTCTCACTCAAGCATGAAGCCGCGCGTTATGCATTTCGTCACTGGCGGCGGCTCTGGAGCCACCAAGGTAGCGCTCGAGCTAGCCTGTGGTCACTTGCGCACCGGAAATTATGCACCCTTACTCGTGCTGCGGCGCAAACGCGCTCCCCTGCCCGCGGCCATGCAGGCCCAAATTGCTGCCACTGGTCTCCGTACTGCCTGGGTCGACAACTGGCCAAAATGGACCACGCGCCGCCAACTCGCGGCCTTGATCGCAGACTTTCAGCCGCAAATTTTCGCCGCACACGGTAATAGCGAACATCTGTGGGGGCGTCAGGCCGCGTTCGCAGCCGAGGTTCCGGTTGTGCTGCATATTGAACAGAACTGCGAACGCTACCCTTGCTGGCGGCGCTGGTCCGCTCGTCGATTGGCTGCCCGCACTACGGCCACCGTCTGCGTTTCACAGGGGGTGGCTGACCATGTAAGGCAACTCGGCCTGGCTGGTCCCCGCTTGACGATCATTCACAACGGCGTCTCGACCGCTCGCTACTCGGCCGGAGCACTCCCTTTCGCCACTCGCAGCCAAGATATTATTATGGTCGCGCGCTTCGCTCGCCAAAAGGATCAAGCGACCTTAATTCGCGCCACCCACCGCTTGGTCCAACAAGGCTGGACCGGCCAGCTGCTTCTCGGAGGCGATGGCCGCGCGACTCATCGGCGCAGGTGTGAAAAATTAACGCTATCATTAGGCCTGACAAGCCGCGTCCAATTTCTTGGCCGCGTCACCGATGCGGCGCCCCTTTATCACCGCTGCCGTGCCGCGGTACTCTCCACCCATTACGAAGGCCTGCCGCTGGTCCTCATCGACGGCATGGCGGCCGGTTGCGCCGCGATTGGCAGCGCAGTTTCCGGGGTGACCGATATCATTGAGCCGGGCCGCAACGGCTGGAGCTTCCCGCCCAGCGACGATGCCGCCTTGGCGCAAATTCTGACCGAGGTGCTCGCGGGTGGTCCCGCCGTCGAAGCCATCGTTGCGCGCGGCCAAACGGATGCGCCCGCTCGTTTCTCGCTCGGGCAAATGCTGAATCGCTACGAATCGCTGTTCGCTGAGTTACTCGGTTAGACCGGCGGGATACGCTGGGCCGAGGTCCTGAATTTATCATTGCTGCGCGCTGAGCCATTCCCAGCCTCGCGCTAGCCCATGCCTTTGCTCGAAGTCACTGATCTGCGCACTTCCTTTCACACTCGCAACGGCGTCTACCGGGCCGTCGACGGCGTCAGCTTCACGCTCGCCAAAGGCGAAACCCTCGGCCTCGTGGGCGAGTCTGGCTCGGGGAAATCAGTGACCTGCTACTCACTCATGGGCCTCGTTCCGCAACCGCCCGGCCGCATCGAAAGCGGAACCGCGATGTTCGACGGCACCGACCTGCTCCATTGCTCGCCCGCGCAAGCCCGCGCGATTCGCGGCAAACGCCTCGCGATGATCTTTCAAGATCCGATGACGTCGCTTAATCCCTACCTGCGCATCGCGGATCAACTCATCGAGCCACTCCTCATTCACGAAAAAATTTCGCGGCCGGCGGCCTTAGCCCGCGGCCTCGCCATGCTGGAAGCGGTTGGGATCAACGACGCCGCGCAGCGTCTCCAAGCTTACCCTCACGAATTTTCTGGGGGCATGCGACAGCGGGTCATGATCGCGATGGCG
>SXZN01000229.1 GCA_005787865.1 Opitutaceae bacterium
AGGCCGTTGAGGAAACCTAGGCAGGCATTAGATAAATCAAAAATTTGGGTATGCGCCCCGAGCCCAATTTTATGATGAGCAAAAGCGGCCGTCGCCGGTTCGAGCATATCGCGGGAGACGGCACAGTGGATGAAAGCTTCCATTTGGTCCGACTTAAATTGCGATTGCGCGAGGACGGCGCGGCCCGCTTGCGCGCTAGCCTCAGAGGGCCGGGTACCCGCTGGCCACATCCGCCGCTCTTTGATCCCCGTCATCAGCTCAAGCCGACCGGCCGGTAATTTTAAACGCTCATAGAGTGGCTGCAGGCGGGCTTCGATCTGGTGGGAGGCCCAGATTTCATCGGGCAGCACGGCCGCCAAAGATTCAATACAAACATGACGAAAATGCATGGGCGCTTATTGATCAGGCCGCATCGCTAAGCGGATGATATCTTTGTCAAAGAAATTTGCCCCTAAACCGACATCGACCACCAGGGTCGTCGCATTGCATCCACTGCTGCGGTCGCTCAGGAGAAAAACTGCGGCGTTTGCCACCTCCTGCGTAGCTAAGTTGCGCTTCCGGAAGGTTAATTTTTCCGCATACAGGTAACTTTCAACGTAGCCAGGAATACCGGCCGACGCACTGGTTTTAAGCGGGCCGGCGCCGACCACATTAAAGCGAACCTCGGTATCAGCGCTAAACGATTTGGCGAGGAAACGACTGCAAGATTCTAAAGCGGCTTTGATCGGGCCCATGTAGCCATAGTTATCGGGCGTCACTGCAAGTGAAGAAATTCCTATGGTCACGACCGAAGCGTTGCGGGCCAACTGCGGTTTGAGTGCTTGGGCCAATTCGACGAGCGAAAAAGCCGAGATAGCGTTGGCCTGCAAAAAATCTTTCCGCTTCGTTTCGTGAAAAGCCTTAAACCCTGCGCTATAATTAGCGAAGGCGATAGAGTGGACGACCCCTTGAAGTGGGCCGATCCCCGCGGCTTGCAACTCTAGCGCCAAACGATCGCAGGCGCCTTCCCCTTCAACATCACAAATAAAAACTGCGCGATCAGCCAAGAGCGCCGCGAGTGACTCTTTGCGCGCTGAGGATCGCACACTGTAGACGACCCGAGCCCCCTGCTCTTCTAAGGTTTTAGCTATTTGCCAAGCTACGCTTTTCTTGTTGGCGACGCCCATCACTAAGAAAGTCTTCCCGGCCAGCTGGAGGAAATCACTCATGCTGATCCCTCCGGAGTTTTCCAAGCTACGGCAAAATCAACACTCAAGACGCGTTTAGTCCCATTTTTGATATTGCCGGACATCATATAAAATCCACCGGCTATTTCCTTAATCAGCACTACAATGGTGGTAATATCTCCCGGATAGACGGGACTACGAAAGCGGACATTTTCCACTTTGGCCAAGAGCGGTACCCCCGGGGGTTTGCCTTGCCCCGCAAATTTAGTCGCCAGCAGCAAAGCGCCCGCTTGGAAGACTGATTCACAGAGTAAAACTCCTGGCGTGATGGGTGCGCCCGGATAATGCCCTTGATAAAAAGCTTCGTCTGCGCACCAGGTGCGTTGAGCCGTGAGCGTATCAGCGGCCTGGCTAATAATTTTGTCCACGAATAGAAAAGGCGGACGATGGGGGATGAGCTGAGTAACGGTCGGCACGGGATAATTAAGCAACGGTTGTTAGAGCTTGGGGGGCGCGCTTCATGGCGACTAAGAATTTATCGATCTGATTGGAGACGATTACACCATAATTAATGGTCCCCAACCAGCCCGACATGATGATCCCAACGGACCCAGCGTGATAAAGTCCGCGGAGTTGAGTCGGTAAATCCAAGGAGATTTTAAGGCCTTCGAATTTAGTGCCGAACGATGTGCCGGCCCAATGCCGCGTGTAGTACTCGATCGTCCGCGGCGTAGCGGCTTCTTGCCAATCGATTTTAGCACGCACGTCGGGAATATAACGTTCGAGCGCGGTAATTGATTCGTCGATCAAGCGTTGTTTTTCAATCGCGTAGCCTTCAGGGGATAAATTATTCCAATCTTCGTAACGAGCATTGATCGATACCACCACGGTGTAGCGGTCAAGACCCGGCCGAGTATCGGGATAATACATGGAAAAAGTGCGACTCGTTGTGTGCAGATCGACGAGCTTTTCGCTCGAGAAAGTCGGTTCGTCGGAAGTGAAAATCAGATCGCCAATATGGGGCAAAGTCTCCCCTTTTCGAATGCCGAAATAAACTTGGCAGGAACTGCTATTAACGCGCACCGCTTTGGCGGCGGCGACAAATTCTGGAGTGAAATTTTCCTCCCCGGCCAACCGGAGCACCGTGTTCTTAATATTTGCGTTGGAGAGTACCGCCCGGCACCGAATCGTGCGCCCATTGGCCACGACCCCCACCACCTGATTGGTCCCACCCTCCGCGGTTGTCAGGATTTTTTCCACGGTCACATGTTTGCGAATCTCCACGCCATTTTGCTTAAGTTCGGCGGTCATTTTCCGGATGAGCACATCGGAGCCCCCCTGAAAAGTGTAGACCCCTTTGCTCATGAAATTTGAGAAAACGATGCCAAAG
>SXZN01000037.1 GCA_005787865.1 Opitutaceae bacterium
CTCATCATGGCACGCAGCCTGATTTACTCCCTAGAGTCGACCCGCGCTGAATATTATCAGACCAATCATTTTTCGGATATCAGTGCCGCCCTCAAACGGGCCCCTAATTATGTGAGCGAACGCATCCGTGCTCTGCCGGGCATTGCAACCGTCCAGACGGATCTCGGCGTGCCAATCACTCTCGATCTCCTCGGACGCACAGAACCAGCGAGTGGCCTCGTGCGCTCCCTGCCAGATGTCGGCACCCCTGAACTGAATCGCCTTTTCCTCCGCCGCGGTCGCTGGCTCACCCCGGGCTCCCGCGGCGAAATTTTAGTAAGCGAAGCTTTTGCCCAAGCTAACGATCTCAACCCCGGCGAGACCCTGACCGCCCTGCTCAACGGCCGCCGCCAAGCCTTCCGCATCACGGGCATCGTACTCTCTCCCGAATATATTTTTGAGTCGCGCCCCGGCGCGGCTCTACCGGATGCCCGCACTTTTGGTATTTTCTGGATGCCCTATAAAGAAGTCGCCACCGCTTGGGATCTTTACGGCGCATTTAATCGCGTGTCCCTCACCCTCGCACCCGGTGCCCGCGCCCAACCGGTGATCGCCGACCTCGATCGCCTGCTGCGCCCTTACGGCGGCCTCGGGGCCTTGGGCCGCGAAGATCATCCCTCTCATATTCGCATCACGGATGAAATTCGGGTACTGACGATTCTATCGATTGGCTTTCCCGTGATTTTTTTGGGTGTGGCCGCCTTCATGACCAACGCGGTGCTCAGCCGCTTGCTGTCCCTCCAACGCGAACAGATTGCGATCCTCAAAGCCTTTGGCTTCACCAATCATCAAATCGTTATTCATTACTTAAAATTCGCCTTTGTCATGGTGGCCACAGGCGTGCTCGGCGGAGTCATCGGGGGCATTGGCCTCGGCCATCAGCTCGTTGACATGTATCAATTGTTCTACCGCTTCCCCGATCTTCATTTTCGGCTCGATCCCGGCGCCGTCGTGATTGCTCTCAGCGTCGGACTCAGCGCGGTCACGCTGGGCGTATTGGGCGCCGTCCGCAAAGCCGCCCAACTGCCACCGGCCGAGGCTATGCGCCCCGAACCGCCAGCGCATTTTCGTCCGGCCCTCATTGAGCGACTCGGCCTGGCAAAATTACTCTCCCACTCTTTTCGCATCGCGCTGCGTAATCTGGAGCGGCGACCGACCCAAGCCCTCTTCACGGTTGCAGGCCTCGCGCTCGCGACGGCGTTGATCATTATGCCGAATACTTTCAAAGCGGGTATTCGCGAGGTGCTCGATTTTCAGTGGGATGTCGTGCAGCGCCAAGATCTCAATCTCAGCCTAGTCGAGCCTTCCTCCGCCCGCCTCGCCCACGAATTAGCTCAATTGCCAGGTGTCATGAGCCTGGAACCCGCCCGTAATGCGGCCGTGCGCGTACATTTCCAGGGACGGAGTCGCCAAATCGGTCTGCGCAGTCTGCTGCCTGGCGGACAGCATAGCCGCGCCATCGATGCGAAGGGTCGAGAAATCTCCCCGCCGGAGCATGGCGTCATTCTATCCGCCAAATTAGCCGATGTGCTAGGCGCGAAAATCGGCGACACCATTATGCTCGAGGCCCTTGAAGGCCGTCAGCCGATTACCCCCCTGCCAATCGTGGCGCTAGCCGAAGATTTTACCGGCATCGCGGCCTACATGGATCTTCACGCGATTAATCATTTTCTCGGGGAAGGTGATGTCATCACCGGCGCTAGCATTGGCCTCGATTTTTCTCAGCGCGCCAATTTTCTCGCTGCGCTGAAAGAAATTCCGCGCGTCAGCTCCGTCGCCATCAAAGAAACCATGCGGCAAAGCTTTCGCGAGACCACCGCCAAGAGCATGGGACTGCTCCAAAGCATCTATTTAACTTTCGCGGTCATTGTGGCCTTTGGCGTCATCTACAACAACGCCCGCATCTCGCTCGCGGAACGAGCCCGGGAACTCGCCACCCTGCGGGTCATCGGCATGACCCAGCGCGAGGTCGGCACCATTCTCGTCGTAGAACTAGCCATCCTTTCGGTGCTCGCCGTGCCGCTCGGCTTACTCCTCGGCACGGGTCTAACCACGTTGATCGTCGGCTCCGTCAACACCGAGACGATCCGCTTGCCGCTCGTTTTCACGCTCTACACTTACACCTACGCGATCGTTGTCGTGCTGATCGCCTCCACCCTTTCAGCCCTCTTTGTTCTGCGTAAGCTCAACCAACTCGATCTTATCGCCACGCTCAAAGCACCCGAATGATAGCCGGCATCCGCCAAATCCCGCCAACTCATCGCTGGTCGACGTTTGCGATTTTCCGCACACTAAGCCCTGAGACCGATTGCCTTTTCAGCCCAAACTAATTTTCCTCAAATCTAGCTCATCTGTTCATGAATTCCTCCGCACCTATCGCTAAAAAAGCTCCGGTCTCTCGCTGGTTACCTTACGCCGGCGGCGCCGCCCTTGTCGCCCTGCTCGCCTTCGGCCTGCGCCCCCAACCGGCCACGGTGGAAACC
>SXZN01000230.1 GCA_005787865.1 Opitutaceae bacterium
CCAGCGAGACCCGTGAATGGCTAGCCCAAAATGAGGCTGATGCTAATCCACGCGTGACCGATCGACTCAATTTTCTTGCGGAAGGCGATCTCACCACCGAACCCAATTTCAACCAAATTTATACGATCGCGGCTGAAGCAGGCGCCGAGCCGATCCTGATTCCCACTGGTTTTGCCAATCTTGCGCGAGCCGCGTGGCTGGCTGATGGCAAAAGCTTAGTGTGCACCGGTCGGGCTAATTTAACGGAACATCCAGATCGTTCGCGTCTGACCAACCTCTATCGCCTCGCTCTAGCGACTGGGGCGATCGAGAAACTGCAAGGTGAGCCCGGCTGTAATTATGGGGCACCAACGGTTTCACCCGACGGTCAATGGATCGCTTTCACCTTAACCACCGATGGCGAATTTGGTTTTGAACAACCCATGGTCGCCGTAATGCCCAGCAGCGGCGGGCCGGCAAAAATCCTCACCGCCCAACTAGACCGCCCCGCTAATAATCTCCAATGGGCCAAGGATAGCTCCGCGATTTATTTTACCGCCGCGAGTCATGGCTACACGCCATTGCACCAGGTCGCTATTCTTTCGGGCGCGTTAAAAACCCTCACGACCCAAGTGGAATGGGGCATTAGTGATTATTCGGTCAGCCCAACCGGTCTCGTGCAAATCGTCACGCATCCGGGCAACCCCTGGGAAATGTACTCCAGCGCCGTTGAGGGACAGGATGCCCGACCACTCACCACGCATAATAGTAGTTGGTTGCAGCACCGCCAACTTAGCACCTACGAACCCCATCGTTTCATTAATTCAGTAGGTCTCGCGATTGATTATTGGACCATCAAACCAACCCTTTTTGATCCCAAAAAAAAATACCCCCTCTTGGTCCAAATCCATGGTGGTCCCTCGGCGATGTGGGGTCCCGGCGAAGCTTCGACTTGGCACGAAATGCAATTTTTTGCCGCGCGGGGCTACGCCATTGTCTTCAGTAATCCGCGCGGTTCCGGCGGCTCGGGCCGCGATTTTCAGCGCGCTAATTTCCGCGACTGGGGCGCGGGGCCCGCGGCGGATGTGCTCACCGCCGCTGATTTTGCGGCGCAAGCAGCCTATGTTGATCGCACTCGTCAAGTGGTCACCGGGGGTTCGTACGGGGGCTATCTCACGGCTTGGATTGTTGGTCACGATCACCGCTTCAAAGCCGCCATCGCCGCGCGGGGCGTCTACGATCTCGTGACCTTTTTCGGCGAAGGCAATGCGTGGTCGCTCTTGCCCCAATATTTTGGCGGTTATCCTTGGAACAAAGAAGTCCGACCCATCCTTGAGCGGGAATCCCCTCAAACCTACGTAGAAAATATCAAAACTCCTCTGCTCATTAAGCATGCCGATACTGATTTTCGGACCGGAGTTATTCAGAGCCAAATGCTTTACAAGAGTCTGAAGCAAATGGGCCGCCCGGTCGAATACGTGCGCTATCCCCGCGCCACCCATGAACTCAGCCGGAGCGGTGAGCCCAAACAACGATTGGACCGACTCGTACGTTTCGAGGAATTCTTTCGCCGTTACATCGGTGAAAACTGATTATTTATAGCCCCTATCACAAATAGGCCAGCGCACCCTGAAACGCACTTACCTCCCTGTGCCGCACACGCTCTTCCCTACCACCTTTGGTCCCTGCGGCATTGCCTGGAATGAGATCGGCCTCACCGGCTTGCAACTACCCGAGACCGAGGAGGCGCAAGTTGCGCAAAAACTTGCGCAACGCACCCACACGCAACCGGCCGGAACTACCCTCCCTCCGGAGATTTCTCAGCTGATCGAAAAAATCCAGCAACATTTGGAAGGTCGCCTCACGGATTTCTCCTCGACGCCTCTTGACTGGAACCGCGTGACTGATTTCCAGCAGGCCGTTTATCTCCAGACCCAGCGAATTAAACCGGGCTACAAGACCAGCTACGGCGAGATCGCTAAATTAATGGCGCTCGGAAATTCCTCGGCCCGTGCCGTCGGCGTGGCCCTCGCGACCAATCCTTGGCCCCTCATCGTCCCGTGTCATCGCGTGGTCTCTGCGGGGGACAAGATGACGGGCTTCTCCGGCTCGGGCGGGATCCGCACAAAAACTCGCCTGCTCGCTCTCGAAGGAGCCGAGTTACTGTCGGAATAATAATTTTCCCCACGACTTAATTTATTATTTTAAAGAACCCCGGCATGAAGCCTAAGTTATCTTTTAATCCTAGCGCGGCGCTCGTGCATCTCCGCCAATGCGACCCAACCCTGGCCGCTCTGATTAAGCGAATCGGTCCGTTCACCTTAAAGCTTACTCCACTCACTAGTTTATTCGAGGCCATCCTGCGATCCATCGTCTACCAGCAACTTCACGGCAAAGCCGCCGCGACTATTCATGCTCGCGTCATGGTGGCCCTCGCTCCCTCCGGTGGGGTAACCCCGACGGCACTGGCCAAAACCACCGATGCCGCACTGCGCAGCGCGGGACTCTCGCGCAATAAATTACGCGCCATCCGCGACCTCGCCGCTCAATGCCAAGCGGGCGTTGTCCCCAGCCTGTCGCTCGCCCGCACGCTGACCGATGATGAACTCGTGACCCGACTCACGTCGATTCATGGAGTGGGTCCGTGGACCGTCCACATGTTACTGATCTTCTATCTCGGACGGCTCGATGTGCTGCCGACTGGAGATTTCGCCATTCGTCTCGGTTTTCAAAAACTCTATAAAAAGCGTCAGTCGCCTTCCCCGGCGACGATCAGCCAGCAAGCGCGGCGCTGGCAACCCTATCGCTCAGTCGCGAGCTGGTATCTCTGGCGCTCACTCGACGCCCAATAAGCTCACCACCCAGCCTACTTAGTTTCCTTCCGTCGCTAATCTTATCGGAGCTTGCCACCGCCTTGGGGGTTGTTTCCACGAAATCACGGACCATACTGAGCTAAATTTAACTCCCTTTTTTATGCCCGCCAAAATGCGCGCCATCGTTAAGCCCACGGCCGGACCCGGCCTCATCATGACCGAAGTACCCGTGCCCACGCCGGGCCTGAATGATGTCCTGATCAAGATTCAGAAAACCTCTATTTGTGGAACGGATATGCATATCAATAAGTGGGATGCTTGGGCGCAGCGGACCATCAAACCTCCGCTCATCATTGGTCATGAATATGTCGGTACCGTGGCCGATGTCGGTGCGGGCGTGACTGGGTTTACGCTGGGCCAACTCGTCACAGGCGAAGGGCATATTGTTTGCGGTCACTGCCGCAACTGCCTCGCCGGTCGCCGGCACCTCTGCCCCAACACCGTGGGGGTCGGCGTTAATCGCGACGGCGCCTTCGCTGATTATGTTTCCATTCCAGCGAGCAATGTTTGGCGGGTGCCCGCTGGCATGTCCCTCGATGTAGTCTCGTGCTTTGATCCTCTCGGCAACGCCGTCCACACGGCATTATCCTTTGATCTCACGGGCGAAGATGTTCTCATCACCGGCGCGGGCCCCATTGGTTGCATGGCCATCGCCGTCGCCAAACACGCCGGAGCTCGTAAAGTGGTGATTACCGATATCAATGAGGGCCGGCTGGAGCTCGCCCGTAAATTTGCGCCAACGCGGGCCATCAACACCGCGACGGAAGATTTAACCAAAGTGTGGCATCAAGAACTCGGCATGACGGAAGGGTTTGATGTTGGCCTCGAAATGTCCGGTAGTCCGGTCGCCTTAAACCAAATGATCGACAACATGATCATGGGCGGCCGCATCGCTCTGCTCGGGGTCCATGCCGCGGAAGCGAAGGTCGACTGGAATAAAATCGTTTTCAAAATGCTCCACCTTAAAGGCATTTACGGCCGAGAAATGTTTGAAACTTGGTACAAAATGACGGCCTTAGTGCAGGGCGGTCTCGATATTACCCCAGTGATCACGCACCACTTCCCTGTGCCCGAATTTCAAACTGGCTTCGCTCTCATGGGGGCCGGCCAGAGCGGGAAAATTATTCTTAATTGGGCCTAATTTACCGCCACCGACAACCACCCCTGGCGCCCACCCCTCGCCGCGCTCTCTTCAATTTATGAATCTCGCCTACTCCGCCCACCTCAAAAAAACGCTCAGCGATATCGAGACAGCTGGTCTGGCTAAACGTGAGCGCGTGATCACCACCCCACAGGCGACCCACATCGGCTTTACCGGGGGGGCCCAGGTATTAAATCTTTGCGCGAATAATTATCTGGGGCTCGCCGACCACCCCGAGCTCATTGCCGCCGCTCACGCCGCTCTTGATCGCTGGGGTTACGGCCTAGCCTCAGTCCGTTTCATCTGCGGCACTCAACAAATCCACCGTGAACTCGAGCAGGCGGTTTCGCGATTCCTCGGCACCGAAGATACAATCCTGTATTCCTCCTGTTTTGACGCCAATGCGGGATTATTTGAAACTCTGCTGGGACCAGAAGATACCGTAATCTCGGACGAATTAAACCACGCGTCTATAATCGACGGTGTTCGCCTCTGCAAAGCGCAACGCGCGCGCTATCAGAATAATAATTTAGCGGACCTCGAAGCCAAACTCCAAGCCGCCGCCGCGGCCAAATCACGCTTCACCCTCATTGCCACCGATGGGGTTTTTTCCATGGATGGCACCATCGCTAATTTAGCGGGCATCTGTGATCTGGCCGACCGTTATGGCGCCAATGTAATGATCGATGATAGTCACGCCGTCGGTTTCATGGGGAAAACGGGACGAGGCACGGCGGAACATTGCGGCGTAATGGGACGCGTCGATATTTTAACTGGCACCCTCGGCAAAGCGCTCGGTGGCGCCAGTGGTGGTTACACCAGCGGCCGCCAAGAAATAATCGACCTGCTCCGGCAACGCTCCCGGCCTTATCTATTCTCCAACACGCTCGCGCCCAACATCGCCGCCACGTCACTCAAATGTCTTGAATTACTCAGCGCCTCCACGGAGTTGCGTGATCAGCTGGAAAAAAACACGGCTTTCTTCCGCGCCGGTCTGACGCAAATCGGTCTAACCATCCGACCAGGCGCTCACCCCATCGTACCCGTGATGCTGGGCGACGCCGGGCTGGCCCAAAAAGTGGCAGCCCGCTTGCTGGAAAAAGGCGTCTACGTCGTAGGATTTTTCTATCCCGTCGTCCCCCACGGCACCGCGCGCATCCGCACGCAAGTATCCGCCGCCCACACCACTGCCGATCTAGCCTTTGCCATTGAGAAATTCAAAGAAGTAAAACAGGAATTCTCTCTCTAATGCCTACCGCCGCCCAACTCAAAAAACTCAAGTCCACCGCGCAAGCCGCGAGCCGGCTCGCGTACGCGCCCTATTCCAAATTCCACGTCGGCGC
>SXZN01000231.1 GCA_005787865.1 Opitutaceae bacterium
CGATAGTTTGGCGGGCCTCGGGGTGAGTGGACTTTATTGGCTGGTGGCGAGCGAAGCGATGCTCGGGTGGAGCGCCCCGACGCAATTTTTCGCGCTCACGGGGTGCACGCTGCTGATGGTGGCTTACGGCCTGTGGCATTTGCCCCATCAAACCGTGTGCACTATCATGCGATTGATCGGGCCGCTATTTTATCAAGTTAAAGCGAAAGGTCGCGGCCACGTCTCCTCTAGTGGCGCGCTCGTCATCTGTAATCACCTTTCTTACGTCGATGCCGTGGTGCTCCAAATTGCGTCGCCGCGTCCCCTGCGTTTTGTGGCCTTTGCTGGTTTCTCGAAAAGCCCGGCGCTGCGCTTTCTGTTTCGCGCTGCGGGTATTATTCCCGTTAACGCCAATAAGCCCATGAAGGGCATTCGGCTTGCCGCCGAGGCGGCGAAGCGCGGCGAATTGGTCTGCGTCTTTCCGGAGGGAGCTATCTCGCGCACCGGTCAGTTAATGGAGCTTAGTCGCAGCTTCGAGCGCATCGCTGAATTGGCGCAGGTGCCGGTTATCCCCGCGGTGATCGATGGACTCTGGGGCTCGATTTATTCTTTCGCGGGCAATCGCTATTTATGGAAATCGCCGCGTCTACTGCCGACCGCTGTTTGTGTGATTTTTGGGCAGCCGCTTTTGCCCGCTCAATCGGATCGGGCCCATGCCCGTAGGGCATTACTCGATTTAGCGGAGGAGGCATTTCAGGAGCGTCCGATACTGCGGCGCCACCTCGCCCGGGAAGTGGTGCGTTCCCTCGCGCGGCGGCCACGCCATTTAGAAATTATTGATCGCACCGCTGAGCGCCGCACGATGACCGCCGGTCAGCTGCTCGCCGTGGCTGCGGCACTGTCGCGGCACATTAAGCGTCATGTGCCCGAGCCGCGAGTCGGGATTGTGCTACCGCCGGGCTTGGGGGCGCACATCGTGAATCTGGCGGTGGCTTGTGCCAACAAGACGCCCGTTAATTTGAATTTTACGGCGGGTCGATCCGCGAGCGAGTCCAGTCTGTGTCTTGGAGAAATTAAAACGGTGATCACCGCCGATGCCTTGCGGGTGCGCATCCCCGATTTTCCTTTCCCCGCGCATACCTTGGATCTCAAAACTGAATTGGGTGCGATGGGCGGGAAACGCGCGATTTTCCCGTGGCTGGTCGCGGCTTGGCTGCTGCCCAATCAGTGGTTTGCCGATTTACTCGGGCTCCCGCACGAGGGTGATCGGGCTGAGGCCGCCTTGCTTTTTACCAGTGGTAGTTCCGGTGAGCCCAAAGGGGTGGTGCTAACGCACCGGAATATTCTAGCCAACTGCGCGCAAATTTCCTCGCTCTCGATTCTCCCTGACACCGCCGTTGTGCTGGGCTGTTTACCCATTTTTCACTCGTTTGGCTTCACCGCTACTTTGTGGTACCCGCTGCTCCGAGGGTGCCGCGTGGTTACAGTGCCTAGTCCGCTCGATACGCGTAAGATTGCGGAGTCAATCCAACAAGAAAAAGCGACCGTCTTGCTGGGGGCGCCAACTTTTATTCGCCCGTTGTTAAAAAAGGCGACTAAGGAGGAGCTGCAGTCCCTCGATCTCGTGGTAACCGGCGCGGAAAAATTAACGCTCGACCTCTACGAGGGATTTTTAGCGGCCTTCGGCATTGAGATTTTGCAAGCGTACGGTCTCACCGAAACTACGCCCGCTTCTAATATCAACCAACATCACCCCGCTGCCACAACGGTTCATGCTCATCCCCAAATTGGAAAAAAGGTGGGTGCTGTCGGTCGTTTGATGCCGGGCATGACGGCGCGGATTGTCGATCCCGACACCGGTGCAGAATTGCCCATGAGTGAGACGGGCATGCTCTGGATGCGCGGCGCTAATGTCTTTCCTGGCTATTTGAAAGATGCCGAAAAAACGGCCGCTGCTTTCAAAGATGGCTGGTTTATCACCGGCGACCTTGGCCGTTTCGATACCGATGGCTTTTTATATATTGAGGGTCGGCTTTCGCGTTTTTCAAAAATTGGCGGCGAAATGGTGCCGCACGGGACGGTGGAGCAGCGCATTTGTGAAGCCTTTGGTTGGACCGAGGCCGATGGCCCTAGCGCTATTATTGTCGGCGTACCTGATTCGGCCAAAGGCGAGGCGATCGTTTTACTTACCACCCAAGCCGTCGTGGCGGGGGAGTTGCGCACGAAACTCCTAGCTGCGGGCCTGCCTAATTTATGGATTCCAAGGCAAATTCATCGCGTGCCAAAAATCCCTATCCTCGGAACGGGGAAGACTGATTTAAAGGGTTGTCGGACCCTCGCGCTTGAAGCGAGCCGACTGCCGGTGGATTAGCGGGCCGGTTGGGTGAAGCAAAGGCCGGGCACGGTATCGCGATGCTTGCACGTTTGGAGCCAGTAATTATAAATGTACGCTCATGTCCGCCCCGCACACTATTGCCACCCGCCAACTCAAACGTCGCCTCGGCGTCCGCGTCGATGTTTCAGCCGCGGGCTGCTGGGCTGCTTCCTTCGATAGCAGTAAGATCTCTTTTCTCCCCGTTGCCGTCATTACCCCCCGAGTTGAAGCGGACATCGGCCGCGTGCTCGTTTTGGCGAACAAGTATCGCGTGCCTGTTACGGTGCGCGGTCGCGGGACAACCTTGATGGGCTCGGCTGCTCCCGTGCGGGGCGGTTGGGTGCTGGATATGTTAAAATTAAATAAAGTGGTGATCGACGCTGATGCGGGCATGGCCCACGTCGGGGCGGGTGCCGTTACCGCTGACGTCCAGCGTGCGGCTGCCGCCCAAGGCTGGTTTTACCCCCCAGATCCGTCTTCGAAGGAGTATTGTACCATCGGTGGTAACATTGCCTGCAATGCTGGCGGTATGCATGGCGGTAAGTATGGAGTCACTCGAGATTTTGTTATCGCCCTGCGCGGTTACCTGCCGACGGGGGAATTGGTGCAGTGGGGCACGGCGACCAAAAAATTCGCGGCCGGATTTAATTTGCGTGACCTATGGATCGGCAGTGAGGGCTTACTGGGCGTGGTAACCGGAGCGGTGCTGAAGCTTATTCCGCAGCCCGCCGCGCGCTGGACGCTCTTGACTGCATTCACGGATGAAGTAGCCGCGTTAAAAGCCGCCCGCGTGTTATTTCGCGCGCGGGTGCAGCCCGCGATTTGCGAGTTTCTCGATCGCGAAAGTGTTTTGTGTGCCGAGCGAGCCACCGGGCAAACGGTTTTTCCCGGGCAAGCGGGCCGCCCCGTCATTCTCCTCGAGCTCGCGGGCACCGTGAGTGAGGTCAAAGATTTACAGCGGGAGGTGCTGGCGTGGGCTCGCACGCAGGCGCTCGCTTACCGAGCGGCGAGGAATCGCGCCGAAGTGGAAACGCTCTGGGCTGTCCGGCGTAAATGCTCGGGGGCGATGTTCGAATTAGGTGACGCCAAACTTAACGAAGATATCGTTATCCCCATGCGTAACTACGAGAAATTCGCAAAATTCCTCGCCCGCTTGAAACGTGATTCCCAATTACCGATCCCTACTTTTGGGCATGTCGCGGACGGCAATCTGCACGTCAATATCATGTATCACCGCGCCGATCCGCAAGAGACCAAGGCGGCGGAGGCCGCGGTACAGCAATTGATGGAAACAGTCGTGGCGATGGGCGGAGCCATCTCCGGTGAGCACGGCATTGGCCTGGCGAAGACCCCTTTCCTGCGGCTGCAACACAACCCCGCGCAGGTGAAGGCGATGCTGGCCGTAAAAAAAGCACTCGATCCGCGTGGTATTTGTAATCCCGGCAAAATGTTCTCGGTCGTGCGGATTTGGAAATTCCCCAAACTAGCCATCCAACTGCCTTGGGATCATAAATGATTGGGGGCTGGGCGCGTCACTCGGCTGGCGGTTCGCCAAAGTAAGTCCGTGGCATTAAGTCAACTGTCAGTTCGCGTATTTCGACGGTGATTTTTTAGCGTTTTACCATTGCCGAGCGCAGAACGCCGCCCTCTAGTTTGGCCTTTAATTTGAAAGCTTTTTCCCCCGCCTATCGTTCTCTCAGCCCCCGCAATTTGCCCATTCCGGTTGGTGCGTAGTGGGCTAAATGTCATCCTGATCTCTCTAGAAAATTCGCCCCGACTGGCGGGAAAATATTCCACGATTCAATGTATCTTAAGGCGCTAAAACTCCACGGTTTTAAAAGTTTTGCTGACAACACGACGCTCAGTTTTGAGCCTGGCGTGACGGCGATCGTTGGGCCCAATGGCTGCGGCAAAAGTAATATTGCTGATGCTATCCGCTGGGTCTTAGGCGAGCAAAGTGCCAAGGC
>SXZN01000232.1 GCA_005787865.1 Opitutaceae bacterium
ATATTAAAGAATATTACACTTTAGTCGCTGACCTTATGGGATCGCGCATTTACGCCCGCAATGATCTCAGCACATTGCCTGCGCTCACTCCTAGCCGTCTCAACATCCTCATTAACCAAGGCAGCCAGGCCTTTGCCTTAGCTTATGGCGCAAGCCGGAGCTGGCTCATTGAGAGCTCGGCTCCACTCGGCATGTCGATCATGATCGTGAACTCCCATCCGACGCTTTTTGCGCACGCGCCGGCGGCGTTGGAGTTCACCCTCGATGCCAGCATGCGCACGATCACGGGCGAGTTTGGGTTGCTTGATGGCAGCTGGAATCAACGAAATTCGACCAAAGGCCAAACGGCTGGCATCGTCTTTATTGCCGAGCAAGTAGCCGCAAACGGTCACATAACTGAACTCTGGCGCCAAACTCTCAGCCCCGCCCAAATTTTGGCAGATCGTGATTTAAAATATTTTTCCTTTAAACTGGCCGAACCTGTAAACGGTCGCCTGCGCTTAAGATCCGCCGCCGCTCATCCCCCCGATAATTCTTTCGGCTATTCTTATTGGGGTAATTTAATCGCTAAGCCATGAGGCTGACAGCGGTCGACAGTTTTTATTATACAAGATCCGCCGGGAGCAATTAAGGCCCTGGCCCATAATGAGTCTCGCTGGAGCGATGATTTCCCGCTTCACCTGACTGAGTGAGTGTGTTTCTGTAAATCACAATGCGTATCTTGATTTCTGGCATCTGCGGCTTCGTCGGAAGCACCGTCGCGCGCGAGCTGCTGGCGGCGGGACATCAGGTCACGGGTTTTGACAATTACATCCGCGCCGGCAGCGAAACCAATCGGGAGCCGTTAGAAAAATTAGGCGCGAAAATCATCACAGCTGATCTGCGCTATGCTCGAGAAATCGATGTGTTGCCCGCGGCTGATTTCGTGATCGATGCCGCCGCGAATGCGAGCGTGCTCGCTGGCGTTGACGGGAAAACCAGCAGCCGTGAACTCGTCGACCACAATCTTGTCGGGACCATTAATCTTTTGGAGTACTGCAAAGCTAAACAAGCCGGCTTCATTCTCCTATCGACAAGTCGAGTTTACTCCATTGCCCCGCTAACGGCCTTGCCCGTAACGCCGATACAAGGGGCATTCCACCTCGCTCCGAACGCTGGCGCCCTAGTGCCAGGGGTCAGCTCGGCTGGACTTGACGAAACCTTTGCTACGACGGCCCCCATTTCACTCTACGGCGCGACCAAGCTTGGCTCAGAGGCACTCGCCCTAGAATACGGCGAGGCCTTCGGCTTTCCCGTTTTTATTAATCGCTGCGGAGTGCTTGCGGGAGCTGGCCAATTTGGCCGCGCTGATCAGGGCATCTTCGCCTACTGGATCAATGCGTGGCTGCGCCAGCGCCCACTCAAATATCTCGGCTTCGGCGGCCACGGCTATCAAGTGCGCGATTGCCTGCATCCGCGTGATCTGGTCCCCGTCCTCGAAAAACAATTCCGTGCCCCCGCTCTGGCAGCAAGCGATCGGATCGCAAATTTCTCCGGCGGCGCAGCGTCAGCGATGTCACTTAAACAACTGAGCGACTGGTGCAGCCAGCGTTTTGGCCCGCAACCAGTCGTGGCTGACGGCTCCGCGCGACCCTTTGATATTCCCTGGATGGTGCTCGATCACGCCAAGGCCACCCGGTTGTGGCAATGGCGCCCCTTCACTTCTCCGACCAGCATTTTAGCTGAAATCGCTAGCCACGCGGAAAAAAATCCGGGCTGGCTTGAATTATCTGCTCCGCGGTAAGGCCATCTAACCTGAGCACAGGCTTGCCGATTAAGGCAAAATACCCCTGATTCAATCGATGTCAGCAGGACAAACTGAACCGCTAAAACTTTACTCTGTTATCATCCCAGCTCGAGATGAACAGGATTCGTTGCCGGCAACGGTCACAGATATTTATCAAACTTTACGGCAGGCCAACATTCCGCATGAGATCGTCGTGGTGGATGACGGCAGCCGTGACCATACTTGGTCGGTACTCGCTGAATTAAAGCGTACCATACCCACTTTAGCCCCAGTCCAAAACCTCGGCCCTCATGGTTTCGGCCGCGCGGTTCTTTACGGGTTCAGCCACATGCAAGGGGATGCTTGCGTCGTGATGATGGCGGATGCCTCGGATGCACCCGACCATGCCGTGCGTTACTGGCACCTGTTAAACGAAGGCTGGGACTGCGTATTCGGCAGCCGCTTTATCAAGGACGGAACCGTGATTGATTACCCCCGCGTTAAATTGCTGGTAAACCGTCTCGCTAACCTACTCGTCCGAATCGGCTTTAATATCGCGCTCAATGATACGACCAATGCCTTCAAAGCTTACCGCCGCACCGTCATTGAAGGTGGGCGTCCCTATTTAGCTCCGCATTTTAATCTGACGGTTGAACTCCCGCTCAAGGCCATCGTTCGCGGCTACACCTGGACCGTGATTCCCATCTCTTGGCAAAATCGTAAATATGGTGAGGCCAAACTTAAAATCAAAGAAATGGGCAGCCGCTATTTCTTTATCTGCGCCTATGTTTGGTTAGAGAAATA
>SXZN01000038.1 GCA_005787865.1 Opitutaceae bacterium
CGAGCGCGTGGGGTAAATCGGCTTCTCCAATCGGCAGAAAATCATCAATCGAAGGCAGGGTGATGTCGGGTGTGACGCCTTTTTTCTGAGTGGAAGATCCGTTGGGGAGATAAAATTTCTGGACCGTTAATTTGGCGGCTCCAGTATTTTCGCTATTTTGGCTCAGCCGGGGGAGATAATTTTTCATCTCCAGCACGGCCTGGACGGTGCCTTTGCCGTGGGTGGTGCTATCGCCAATAATGACGGCCCGGCCATAATTTTGTAAGGCACCGGCAAAAATCTCCGAAGCCGAGGCGCTAAAACGTGAGGTCAAGACCGTTAGTGGCCCAGCGTAGGCAATGGCTGGATCGTTGTCGCTGTCTACCGTGAGATGACCCAGCGAATCTTTTACTTGTACAACCGGGCCTTGTTTGATGAAGAGACCCGTTAGATCGACGGCTTCGGATAGTAGTCCGCCGCCGTTGCGACGAAGATCAATGACGAGCGCTTTAATGCCTTGGTGCTGCAATTTCCCAATGAGCTCAGCGACATCTTTCGTGGCCGTATTTTTCCCCTCATTTTCTTTCGTGTCGTCCGAGGGGCCATAGAATGAATTGAGGGCAATCACCCCTACGGGGGTGGTTTGATTCTGGCCGTTAGGCACTTCGTAAATCGAAGCCGAGGCGCGGGCGGAATTTAATTTAATAATGTCCCGCGTGATGACGACCTGCTTCGTTTTGGTGGCGTCGATCGCGTCGTGGGGTAGAATGGTTAGAGTGACTTTCGTGTTTTTATCCCCGCGGATCATATCAACGATCCGGCGCAGTTTCATGCCGATGACTTCAATATTTTCTCCGCCGGGTTGTTGCACGGCGATGATCTTGTCGGTCGCGTGAATTTGACCGCTGGTGTATGCCGGTCCGCCGGGGACAACCTCACGGATCACGCAATGGCCGTCATCCTCAATGCTCAGCACCGCGCCGATGCCGACTAACGAGAGCTTCATTTGAATGCTGAAATCCTGCAAGGTGTCGGAGGAGAAGTAGGCGGAGTGGGGGTCATACATCCGCGTGAGACTAGAGAGAAAGGTTTCTTGCACATCGCCTGATTCGATATCGCCTAAATTTTTCAGCATGCGCTCATAGCGTTTGCGCACGGTGGCCTTGGCGTCTTCGATCGGTTTTTTCGCTAAAAGATCTTGGATGATTTCGTATTTAATTCGGCGGCGCCACAGATCATCCGCCTCGGCGGTCGTGGCGGGGAAAGGGCTTTTGCTGCGATCGGGAGTGTAGGTCTCGGTGCCAGTGAAATCGATCGTTTGCTTCAGCTCCTCGAAGAGCCAGGTCGTGCGGGCTTTGACGCGTAGTTCGTAATTTTTATAAATTTCAAAGGCCGTGTCGATGTTGCCGAGGTAAGCGAGATCAGTTTCGACGCGGGAGCCGTATTGTCGGCGGAAGGCTTGCTCATCAACGGTCGTGAAGAAAAGTCGTTGGGGATCCAGTTCCTTGAGGTAGTCAGAAATTAACTGGGGATAATCATTGGGGGTGACGGCATTTTTATTATAATGAAAATATTCCAGCATCTGAATCAGCGTGCGCGTCTCCAGTCGCATAATTGGAGTCGTCTTGAACTCGCGATCGGCTACCGCACTGGCCTGGGGCAGTAAAAGCAGTAAAAGGGCGACCGTACCAATAAGGTGGCGGGGGCGTAATTTAATAGGGGAGCGGGACATGGGATCAGAATGAGAGGTCAGAAAAGAAGAATTGTTTCCACAAATAAAGCTCGGGGTAAAATAGGCCCGTGCGGCTAGGGCGCCCGCTTGACCGCTTGGTTGAGTATATTTTTTGCCTCATCCAAGGTTTTCTTTTCTTGGACCGTGAGCGTGCCAAATCCTTGGTGGTTTATTTTGTCGAGGATGCGATCGACCTCAGGGCCCAGTGGTTGGGGGGCTCGGCTGGCATTCGATGGCCTTTGGGCTATTTTGGTGGCCCCGAGCCAAGCTGGTCGGGCTAGCTGAGCGAACCTCGTCCAACCGGGGTGGGCGTGGATGAAATTATAATACAGCCAGCCGATGGTCATACTCCCGAGGTGGGCGGAAGGCGAAAAATCGATCGGAGCGAAGGCCCCGAGGATCTCATAAAGCACGAAACAGAATAGATCGACGACCAGCAATGCCCACAGAATTTGGCGAGCATTGAAGGCCATGGGGAGGAACATTAAGCGCACTTCGCGCTGCGGTTCGAGCAAGGCCAAGATTGTGAACAAACCCATCACTCCCGCCCCGGCCCCAAAGTAGGTGCCCCCATGACTCCAATGGACTACGGTCCAAGTAAGCCCGCCCCCCCAAATAGTCGCCACCAGCACCGCCAAAAATCGCTTGGTCCCGAGGCGCGGGACGAGATCGCCGCCAATATAAGCCAGAGAAACCAACACGAACAGGAGATGGAAGGGGTTGCGGGTGTCATGCAGCAGGCTGTAGCTGAGCAACCGCCAAATTTCTCCGCCTTGCAGCGCCGCACTGGTCAGGGGAAGGGTGGCAATCAATGGTCCGCCGCCCGGCCACCAAGGAGATAGGAGTACGAGTTCGATGACATAGGCCGCCGCCAGAACTGAAATTACCCAAATATGAACGCTGGTGCCCTCCCGCTGGCTATTCCGCATGTAGGGTCGGTCAGACAACATCAAGCTAAGTTAGCGAAACTGCTGCCAAACACAAGTTTCGCTCCGGTGATTTTGCCGTTAAGCCACAAAAATATTCGGCTACTTGACAGAGACCTAAATAATCATTGGATCTTCCCACAATGGCCAATAAAGCAGAAAAATGGAAAAATAACGCCGACGGTAAGTTCTACGTCGACCAGCAATGTATTGATTGTGATCTCTGCCGTGAGACCGCTCCTGCGTTTTTTAAACGTGAAGAAGAGGGTGGTTTTTCCTTTGTTCACAATCAGCCCACGACCGATGAGGACGTGCAACTCTGCGTGGAGGCCATGGAAGGCTGCCCCGTTGAGGCTATCGGCAACGACGGCGCTTAACGTTAGTTTCAGCCGCCTACAACAGGCGGCTTTTTTGAAACTGCTTTGTTAAGTCGAATATTGAATCAATTAACTTTGAGCCGATTTTAGTGCACTGCTCCGTCATTCGCCGGGGGCTGAGATTTGGTATTTCGCCCTTCATTCCTCTGCTCGCTACCCCCGTCGCCGGAGAGGAAGTTTATGCGTTGCCCAAGTATGCGACGCATTCTGAGCAAGTAGCCAATCAAACTCCCGTGGCCGCTCTGGCGATGCCGGTGTCGGGGCTGCGTTTTGAGCCGAGGGTGGATGTGCAGGAGCGCAATCTGGCGGAAGGGCAGGCGGATGTGTCGATTCGCGGTGGGATTTTTGAAAACACCGGATTCAAGATTGGCGCCCTCGGTTTGTGTGATCCGCAAACGGGGCACTATTTAGCGGAAATCCCCATCGCGCCGAGTATGTTACTTTCGCCCAAAATTTTGACGGGTGTCGCCAATGCATTCGCGGGCTTTAATGCCGGAGTGGGCACGGTCGCTTACGGTTGGCGGCCGATTGAATCGCGCGGCGAGGCGGCCTTGGCCTTAGGTAATTATGCCACTCATCGACAGAGTTTCTATCAAGCAGGCGTATCATCGTCGATCGTGGCGGGTGGAACTTTGGCGGCTGATGTCGATCTGGCGCGGTCGAAGTCGGACGGCTCCGTGCCGTTTGGCGATCACCACTTCGAGCGGGCGGCCGGTCGCGTGCAATGGCGCGATGCGCAAAGGCAGACGGATCTTTTTGCGGGGACGCAGTATAAATTTTTTGGCTGGCCCAATCTTTACACGCCTTACGGGGTTAACGAAACCGAGGATCTGCATTCGCAACTTTATCTGCTCAATCATCGAACGGGGACTTCCGCAGACCATTACTGGGAGGTGGGCGCTTATTACCGGCGCAATTATGATGATTATGAATACAATCGCTCGATCCCGGGGCAATTTAATCCCTATCAACATACGACGCAGGTGCGGGCTTTTTCATTGGAGGGTCGGCAGGATTTCAACCGTGGCGTCCTTGCTTTTCACGCTCAGCTAATGACCGACCAGCTAGAATCAACGGCGCTAACTTTTGGTCATTTCAACACGCGACGTTACCTCAAGTTGGCAGTCGTCCCTGAGTGGCGTTGGACGTCCATGACGGGGCAAATGCAATTTCGCGCGGGTGCCAGCTACGATGATACCAATCGTGATGCCGCGGCGCTCTCCCCGATTGTGGCCATCGAATTTGGGCCGGCCCAGGGTGACCGCTTTTATTTAAACTATGCGGAGAGTAGCCAGGTGCCGACCTACACGGCGCTGAATTCAAATCCGGTGGCAGGGTTGTTTCGTGGTAACGCTAATTTAGGCCGAGCAATAAGTCGCAATCTGGAAACCGGTTTTGATGTTCGGGTGCTCGGGTGGAGGGTGGAAAGTGCGATTTTTTACCGTCGGGATGATCAGCTGAC
>SXZN01000233.1 GCA_005787865.1 Opitutaceae bacterium
AATCAACGTTGGCCGCGTTCGTGCCTTTTCTTTTTTCCTACGGCGGAAGAAAAAGGCCTCCTCGGTTCACGCTATTATGCGGAGCATCCCTTGTACCCCCTTTCACAAACGCTCGCTAATCTTAACCTCGAGCCACTCGACTCCAATAATGCTTACGGCCCGACTCGAGACATTGAGGTGGTCGGAAACAATCCATCCACCATCGACGATATCGGTCTCGCCGTAGCGGCGGAGCAAGGTCGCGTGGTACGCGCCGACACTGATGCGGAAAAAGGTTATTATTACCGCAGCGATCACTTCGAATTTGCGAAGGTGGGCGTGCCCGCCTATTTTACTCGCTCCGGGCTCGACTTCATCGGCCAACCAGAGGGCTATGGCTTGAAACTGCGCGTAGCCTATCTGACCAATGACTACCATAAGGTAACGGATGCAGTGCGACCGGACTGGACGATGGTCGGCGCGGCCCAAAACACGGCCTTCCTTTTTGCAGTCGGTCGACGCATCGCCACCGCCACCGCTTGGCCCACCTGGAAACCTGGGACCGAGTTCAAAAGCCGGCGCGACGCTATGCTGAAAAAATAGCCGCCCCGCCCCGCCGCGTTTTTCCGTCTGGCCACGCCGCGTGCTTCTCTGTCAGCTATGGCCTAATTTCTCGCTATGTTTCGCTTTATCTTTCGCCGCCTGGTGCAGGTTATCCCCGTACTTTTTATTATTATCACGGCGACTTTTTTCATGGTGCGCTTTGTCCCCGGCGGGCCCTTCACCGCCGAAAAAGCGATCCCGCCCGAGATTCTCAGAAACATTGAAGCGCACTACGGCCTCGATCAACCGCTCGGGCGCCAATATCTCAACTACCTCGGGAAGATTGCCCACGGCGACCTCGGGCCATCGTTCAAATACTCCAATCGCTCCGTCAATGAAATCATTGCCGATAAGCTGCCCGTGTCTTTGGAACTGGGCGCCCTCTCGCTGGCCTGCGCGCTCAGTGTCGGTCTGACCCTAGGGGTGCTGGCGGCCGTCCGCCGTAATAGCGGGCTCGATTATCTCGCGAGTTCACTGGGGATGCTGGGGATTTGTGTCCCAACTTTTGTTTTGGGTCCCCTTCTCGTGCTTTTTTTCGCCATCCACCTCGGTTGGGTCAACGCCTCCGGCTGGTACACCGCGGCGGACCGCGTGCTCCCCGCACTTACTTTGGGTTTAGTTTACGCCGCCTATATTATGCGGCTCACACGAGCCGGCATGCTCGAAGTGCTGCATCAAGATTACATTCGCACGGCCCGCGCGAAAGGCGCTTCGGAGTTTCGCATCATCACGCGTCATGCGCTGCGCGGGGGACTCCTGCCCGTCGTCTCATTTTTAGGACCAGCCACCGCGGGTATTCTCACTGGTTCGTTCATCATCGAAACTATTTTCCAAATCCCTGGCCTCGGGCGCGAATTTGTGAACAGCGCCTTCAATCGTGACTACACGTTGGTACTTGGCACCGTCATGCTCTACGCGGGGCTAATCGTTGTGCTCAACCTCGCCACCGATGTGGTCCAAGTGTGGCTCAATCCAAAATTAAAATTTGCATGAGCCGATACCTGCCTCGCCAGAGCCGGCTGGCTTCTTTGTTTAAATGATTCCGCTCAGCCCCCCTTCCGCGATTCGGCCTCCGCTGACTGAGGCACGCTCCTCACTTTGGCGCGATGCTTGGCACCGCCTGAAAAAAAACCGACTCGCCGTTATCGGCGGCGCACTCTTAGCCGGACTGACGATACTTTGCATCGCTGGCCCGTGGTTTCTGCGGATGAGCTATCAAGAGCAGGATTTAGATCTGGGCGCAGCCGCGCCCAGCGCGGCTCATTGGTTTGGAACCGATACCCTGGGGCGGGACCTTTTCGTCCGCTTACTTTATGGCGGCCGCATTTCTTTAGGGGTTGGCCTCTGCGCGACCTTTGTGGCGCTCACAATCGGGGTTATTTATGGCGCCATCGCTGGTTACCTCGGAGGGAAAATCGACGCCACGATGATGCGGCTCGTTGATATTATTTACGCACTCCCTTTTACGATTTTTGTTATTCTGCTCATGGTTTTTTTGGGCCGGAATATTATTTTGCTCTTTGTCGCCATCGGAGCGGTCGAATGGCTCACGATGGCGCGAATCGTGCGCAGCCAAATTATGGCGCTGAAGAAAATGGAATTCATCGAAGCCGCGCGCTCACTGGGGCTCAGCAATACCCGCATCATTTTTCGCCACCTGCTGCCTAACGCGCTTGGGCCGATCATCGTCTACACTACCCTCACCATCCCCGCCGTGATGTTACTGGAGGCTTTCCTCAGCTTTCTCGGCTTGGGCGTGCAACCGCCGATGAGTTCGTGGGGAACTTTGATCAAGGATGGCGCCGAAAAAATGGAAGAGTTTCCGTGGCTGCTGATTTTTCCAGGTAGCATTTTTTCGCTCACGCTTTTTTCGCTCAACTTCCTTGGCGATGGCTTACGCGACGCCCTCGATGTTCGGGGCGCCCAAGATTAAAGGGGAACCAAGACCGCCCTTGGCTTTCAGATTATTTCCTGCTGGCTTCTGATTTCCCGATTCGAGATTCTGCTGCGTTCCCGATGCTCCGCCGCTTCCGCCCTTATTTTCGCTACCTCGTCGCCACCCGCGGCACGCTAGCTGCGGCGATATTCTACGGGCTGCTCTTTGGCGCCACCAGCGGGCTGGGGCTGCCGACTCTCGTCAAATACGTCTTCCCCCCCATTTTTGACCAAAGCACCCCGCGTCTGCCGCTCGCGACCGTCATACTGATCGCGGCGTGCGTCCCCCTCGTCTTTTTGCTCCGCGCGGTGAGCGGTTATCTTAATAGCTATTATGTCCAACTCACCGGCGTTCGCGTCCTCGAGGCTGTCCGCTTAGATTATTTCCGCCAACTCCAGTTCTTGCCGCTTTCTTTTCTCCAACGCAAAGCCAGTGGTGATCTCATTTCACGCGGCTTGGCTGACACCGCGCAATTGCAATTCACCTTATCCCTGATGGCGAATGATGGCGTCAAACAACCGATGGCGCTGCTGGGGGCCCTCAGTTTTCTCGTCTGGCAGGCCCTCAGCACCGACGGCGCCCTGCTCGTGCTCGTGTGCCTCGCCGTGGTCCCACTCACCGTGCTGCCCGTGCATTACGTGGGGAAAAAAATTATCCGCCGGGCGCAACAAATGCAAAGCCAACTCGGCGATGTCTCTACTCATTTTTTCGAGAACCTCTCCGCCGCACGCGAGGTGAGAGCGTTCGGCCTCGAAGAACGGGAGCTCGCGCGCTTCGGTCGAGCCACCAGCGGACTCGTCACGGCGCAAATGAAGATCGTGAAATATGCCCAGGCGCTTACGCCTGCGATTGAAATTCTCTCCGCGATTGGGATCGCTGCTACGCTCATTTTTGCCTCCACCCATCATGTTAAGTGGGAAACTTTTATCGCCATCATCACGGCGCTTTATCTGTGCTATGAGCCGATTAAAAAGATCGGCTATCTCAACACCGAGATGAATCGCGGCGCCGCTTCCCTCGAGCGGCTCGAACACGTACTCCACGAGCCGCTCACGATTACCGATCCCGTCGCGCCGGTGGCAGTCACGCAGCTGCGGGGCCAGCTCACTTTCCACCAGGTCAATTTTTCGTACGGCGAAACGCCCGCCTTGCGGGATATTAATGTCACGATCCCCGCCGGCACGGTGTGCGCACTCGTCGGACCCAGTGGCGCCGGTAAAAGCACTTTCGCCCATCTCGTCCCGCGCTTCTTTGAAGTCGCGGCCGGCAGCGTGAGCATTGACGGCCTGGATGTTCGCTCCCTGCGTTTGGCTGATTTGCGGCGCAATATCGCCCTCGTCTCCCAAGAGCCCGTTCTGTTCAACGATACGATCTACAACAATCTAGCGCTGGGCACACCGAAGGCCACGCGCGCGGCTATTATCGCGGCGGCTGAAAATGCCCACGCTCATGAATTCATTACGCAATTGCCACTGGGCTACGACACGCCGGTGGGCGAACGCGGCGCCTTACTCTCCGGCGGCCAGAAGCAACGGATCGCGATCGCTCGCGCCTTTCTCCGCCAGGCACCCATTCTGATTCTCGATGAAGCCACCAGCTCCCTTGACTCCGACAGCGAAGCAGCCGTGCAGGATGCGCTGCGCCAATTAGTGATCGGAAAAACTGTCCTGATTATTGCCCATCGCTTCAGCACGATTCGCGACGCCTCCATGATTTTGGTTTTTGATCAGGGTCGCATTGTGGCCCAAGGCAATCACGCCTCCCTGTATGCGGCTAACGCCCTCTACAAATCGCTCTACGATCGCCAACAAGGCGCCGGTTAAGCGCCACTGATGTCTGCCGAGCCCAAAGAATTTAGCCGCGCGGTTGAAAATCTCATCGCCGGCTTTCGCGTGCTGCCCGAAGACTCCAGCCGATCAAAACGGCGTACGCCCACCGATCTCACCGCGCTAGTCGACGAGTTGCTGATCAAATATCGCAT
>SXZN01000234.1 GCA_005787865.1 Opitutaceae bacterium
AGAAAATAAAAAAATCCCACGATGAGCCGGCACGAAATGCGTTGCCGTTTGATGGTATTTGCTGGGAAATTTGACCCATAATTAAGCCATGGTTCCCGCCGCCCCTCTCAATAAAGAACAGAAGCGCCATTTGCTGCTGACAATGCTGGAAAGCCGTCACGGCGACCTGCGTGAGGAGAGCTTGAATCGGCAAGGGAAGGGGCATTTTCACGTTTCCGGTCGTGGCCACGAGGCACTGGCCGCCATCGGCGCGCAGTTACGGGAAGGGGATTTCATTTTACCTTACTACCGCGACCGTGGGTTGTGTGCGGGGCGCGGTCTGACGCTGCGTCACTTGGCGCTCGAATATTTTGCCAAGCGCGAGTCGGCGTCCCGCGGCCGCATGATGCCTTCGCATTTTTCTTCCCGCGAGTTGAACATTGTGAGTGTGCCCACGCCCCTCGGCGCGCAGTTGCTGCCGGCTTGTGGGATCGCGTGGGGCCTCCAGTTGGATGGCACCGATGGAGTCGTCGTCACGACGATTGGCGACGCGGCGACGCGGCAGGGCGATTTTTTTGAAGCGATCAGTTTTGCCGCCGAGCGGCGGCTGCCAATTTTATTTATCGTAGAAGATAATGGGTACGGTATCTCCACACCTACGCGAAAAACGAATCCCCTGGTGTTGGGGGTTTTGGATCGCGCGCAGTGGGCCGAGCTTGATGGGGCTGACACGGTCGCCGTGCATGCGGCAGGGCAGGCGGCTTTGGCTAAGTTGCGGGCGGGCGAAGGCCCGGTGCTCCTGTGGACCAAAATGGAGCGGCTCGCCAGTCATACGAGTTCAGATGATCACACGCTCTACCGCTCGAAGGAAGATATCGCGGCCATGGAAGCAGCCGATCCCGTGCGGGTGTTGAAAGATCGCATGCTCGCTGCCGGAGAAATTACCGTCGCGGAATTTGCGCAAATGGAGGCGGCCGCGAAAGAGTTGGTGCGCCGCGAATACGCGGCGGCCGAGCAGGCTGAAAATCCGCATGCGGCGGAACTCCTGACGGATATTACGGGGCCCGCGCCCCAGTTAACGGAAGAACTGTTTCGGCCGGGCAAATATCGCATGGGTGATTTGATTAACCGGACCCTGCGCGCCGGACTCACGGCCGAGCCCAAGCGCATGATTTTTGGGCAGGACGTCGAGGATCCGAAGGGCGGAGTGTTTCGGCTGACGCAAAAACTATCCACTGATTTCCCCACGCAGGTCTTTAATTCACCTTTAGCTGAGTCGACCATTATTGGCGTCGCCGGAGGGTTGGCGCTTTACGGCCGCCGGCCGGTGTTTGAGTTGCAGTTCATAGATTTTATTTACCCGGGCTTTAATCAGCTGGTATCGAATTTGGCTAACCTGCGTTGGCGTTCCCATGCGGCCTGGAAAACGCCGATCGTGTTGTACGCGCCTTATGGCGCTTACTTGCCCGGTGGTGGTCTGTGGCATTCGCAGGCCAACGAAGCGGTGTTCGCCCATTTTCCCGGAATCAATATCGTTATTCCCTCCACGCCTGAGGATGCCGCTGGCCTGTTGTGGACGGCGATGCAGGGCGAAGACATTACGCTGTTTTTGGCTCCGAAGCATATGCTTTGGGCCGAGAGAGAAACGGGGAAACCGGTGGTGCCGATCCCGCTGGGTTTGGCGCGTCGCTGTTTAGAGGGTAACGATCTCACCTTGGTCGCGTGGGGTAATACGATGGAGAAGGCGCACGAGGCGATTGCGGCATTAAAAGGCGCCGTCGGCGTTGATCTCATCGATCTTCGCTCGATTGCGCCGTGGGATCACGCGACGATCGAAGCCTCGGTGCGGAAAACGGGCCGATTGATCGTAGTCCAAGAGGACGGCAAAGCTTGCTCGGTCGGCCAAATGATTATCACCCACATTTTGGGCCAAGCTGATCTATGGGCCGGGCTTAAAGCCCCGCCTCTCTTAGTCGCAAAGCCTAACGTGATGATCGGCTATAATCCGATTTATGAATACGCCGCGCTGCCTGATGCCGTCCGGATTATCGCGGCGATTGAGCAGACCGTCGGCTTGGATCTCACCCGCGGCCAGGCGTTGCCCGCACCAGCAAACGAGGCAAACCAGCTCGCGGCTACCCCGGCCGCTCAAGCCCATGGCCCACAAAATACCGTCATCGCTGGGACTAATGATATTATTGTCCGCGTGCCCATTATGGGCGAGGGGCTGCGCTCCGCTCGGGTCGTGAGCCTCGCGAAGCAGCCGGGGGATGGCGTGCAGCACGATGATGTCTTGTGCGAAGTTGAGACAGATAAAGCGGTGTACCCCATCGAGGCGTCTTTTACTGGTCGGCTCAAGAGCTGGCAAATCAAGGTCGATGATACCGTTCTGATTGGCCAAGCGATCGCGCTGGTCACCGGAGACGCGGCCAGCGTCGCCGCCTTGCCGGTCGAAGCTGGAGTCGAGTCGCCCGCGGTGGTGAGCCCGCGCGCGCTAATCTCTCCGTTAGTCACCAGCGGTCCTGCCGTTGCGCCCATCGGGCGGCATGCTGTTGCCGTGGCTGCAGTTATTTCTACCCCCCCTCCATCCATGACAGGAAATCTTCGTCCGCCGGCTCTTAATCCCGCCATCACTAAGCGTCTGCAATCGGTGGTCGCGACCAATATGTTGATGGATGTCCGCTGGGCCGGTTTGCGGCGCGCGCGGGAAATTGCTAAGCAAAAAGAGGGCGCGGCCGCACCTTCGCCTTCGGTGATGATGGCCTGGGGGCTGACGCGCGCCCAGGAAAAGCATGCGGCGTTTCGTTGCCTGGTCGATAAAGAAGGCGCGATTCATGAGAGCCGCGATTTCGATGTCGGCGTCGCGGTGGCGTTGCCGGGCGATCGGTTGGCGACCGCTTCAATTGCCCGGGCCAATTTACTTTCTTGGGCCGATTTCCAAGTGGCCTATCAACGGGCACTCGAGGAAACCCGCGGCGGTAAACTCATCGAGGTGCAAGCGCCGCTGAATATTACTAGTCTCGGGGCTTTTGGGATCGAGAGTGCGACCCCGATCGTCGTCCCGCCCTCAATGGCCACGGTCTTCATCGGCGCGGCCCACGAGCGCTTGATCAACGACGAAGGGGTGATTCACCCTGCCGAGGTCATCACACTATCCCTGACCTTCGACCATCGCGTGGTTAACGGCGCGGGGGCCGCTGCCTTCATGCAGGAAGTTAAAAACCAATTAGAGAATTTTCAGTTGCCAAGTTGATCCTGTGGCCGCTGCGCGCCGGCTGATTCTGTGGGCTCGCTTTCAGCGCGAGCGTTATTGATTTTTAAGCCACCTCTCCATCCTTCCACTCCTCCCGCTCATGGCTCATCTCACCCGCCGTCATTTTCTTGGTAATGTTTCAACCCTCGCTGCCTTGACGTTGGCCCCGCGCCTGAGTTGGGGCGCGGATCACCCGCCGGTCGGGCGCAAGCTCGGCGTGGCCTTGGTTGGTTTAGGTGGCTATAGCCGCGGACAACTGGGGCCGGCTCTACGCGAAACCAAATATTGCCAGCTCGCGGGCGTCGTTACGGGTGACCACGCCAAGGGATTAAAATGGGCGCAAGATTACGGTTTCCCGGCGGCTAATATTTATAATTACGACACGATGGCTCAGCTCGCGAATAATCCCGCGATCGATATTGTTTATGTGGTTACGCCGAACGGCCTGCATGCGGAGCATTGCATCGCCGCGGCTAAGGCGGGCAAGCACGTCATTTGCGAAAAACCCATGGCGAACACGGTCGCCGAATGTGATGCGATTATCGCCGCCTGTCGCGCTGCGGGCGTGCAACTGACGATCGGCTATCGGTTGTTTTTTGATCCGCACCATGCGGAGTTACGGCGGTTGGCGCGGGACGAAGATTTTGGCCCTTTCGCGCAGATGTCGGGTGAGCGTGGCTTTGTAATGTCCGCCTGGCGGTGGCGGGCCGATCGGGTGTTAGCGGGTGGTGGCCCGCTCATGGATTTGGGCGTCTACCTCATACAAGGCGCCTGCATGGCCAAAAACGAGGCGAAGCCGGTGGCCGTGACCGCGCAGGAATTGCCGAAAACGCGCCCCGATATTTCTCGCGATACGGAGGAGGCGCTGCGTTGGACTATGGAATTTGCCGACGGGGCGCAGGCAAATTTAATGACGAGTTACCAACAGAAGGCCGATCGCTTTCGGGCCGACGGGGCGCGGGGCTGGATTCATTTCAAGGAGCATGCTTTTGCTTATCGCGGCATGGTCGTGGAAACCAGTCGCGGCCCACTCAAATTTACGCCGCCTAATCAACAAGCGCTGCAGATGGATGCCTTTGCGCAAAGCGTGCTCACCGGCGCTCCTTCGCCGGCGCCCGGTGAAATGGGCCGGCGCGATCTCACGATTATTGAAGCAATTTATGCCTCTATGGCCACCGGCGGCCAGCGGGTGTTAGTAAAAGCTTAAACGCCGCGCTGCCTAAGCGGCCAGGCAGGGCAGGACGACATGAACCGTCGTGCCTTGGGCATCGGGGCGCAGGGTCGTCGGGCAAATGGGGGCGGACAATCTTTCTAGGTCGGGCCTTCCCCTTAAAATTCCGCGGTGCCGGGCGTGCGCGCAAAGGGAATAACATCACGGATGTTAGCGACCCCCGTGATAAACATCAGCATGCGTTCGAACCCGAGGCCAAAGCCGGCATGAGGGACGGTGCCGTAGCGCCGTAGATCGAGATACCACCAATAATTTTTCTCCTCGAGGTGATGCAGCATCATGCCAGCGCGAAGTTGCTCGAGGCGCTCTTCGCGCTGACTGCCCCCGATAATTTCGCCAATCCCGGGAACCAGCAAATCCATGGCGGCCACGGTTTCGCGGCCGGCGGCGCAGCCTTCATTCTGGCGCATATAGAATGCCTTAATGGCGCGCGGATAATTAAAGACGGTCACGGGGCACTTGAAGTGTTCTTCCGTGAGATAGCGCTCGTGCTCCGATTGGAGGTTGTCACCCCAAGCCACCGGATGCTCCCAGGTTTTCCCGCTGTTATTTAAAATTTCTACCGCCGCCGTGTAGCTGCAGCGTTGAAAGGGTCGGTCGAGGACAAAATTGAGGCGCGTGAGCAACTCGGGATCGACGAATTTGCTAAAAAATTCGAGATCCCCCGCGCAATGCTGGATGGCGTCACGAATGAGATATTTCACAAATTCTTCGGCGAGGTCCATGTTGCCGGCCAGATCACAGAAGGCGACTTCGGGTTCGATCATCCAAAACTCCGAGGCGTGGCGGGAGGTGTGGGAATTTTCCGCGCGGAAAGTGGGCCCAAAGGTATAGACGTTGGAAAGCGCCGTGGCGAAAATTTCTGCCTCGAGCTGCCCGGAAACAGTCAGGAAGGCTTTTTTGCCAAAAAAATCCTGCCGATGGTCAACTTCGCCCTGCTCATTCTTCGGCGGTGTGGCGAGGTCGAGGGTGGTAACCCGAAACATATCCCCCGCGCCCTCAGCATCACTCGCGGTGATGATGGGAGTGTGGACGTAGCAAAACTCTTTGGCCTGAAAGAATTGGTGCACGGCATAGGCTAAACGACTGCGCACACGAAAGACGGCGCCGAAGAGATTGGATCGCGGCCGGAGGTGGGCAATTTCACGAAGAAATTCTAACGTGTGCCCTTTCTTTTGGAGCGGGTAAGTCGCATCAGCTTCGCCGAGCACGGTAAATTTTTCTGCAACCACTTCCCATTTTTGGCCGCCCCCTTTGGAGGCGACCAATTTGCCGTGGACTTCAACTGACGCCCCGGTGCCGGCGCGGGCGACCTGCGCGTAGTCGGGCAAGGTGGCATCGATGATGATCTGGAGGCCCTTCAGGCAGGAGCCATCATTAAGCTCAATGAACGAGAACGCTTTGGCATCGCGGCGGGTTCGCACCCAACCCTGCAAGAATATAGTATCGGCGGGTGCGGTAGCATTCAGGGCGGCTTTGACGAGGGTGCGGGACATCAGTTGATATTTTCGGCAGAGAAACAAACCTAGGGGCTGGAGGCAAATGCAAGATTCAGCTCGGCGGCAACTTGCTCGAGCGAGGCCCACGATCTTGAGTGCCGCGACCGGACCGCGCATTTGGCAATTGGAGCGGCTAGTCGGAATCGAACCGACGACACCTGCTTGGAAGGCAGAGGTTTTACCATTAAACTATAGCCGCAATTTCCTCGGGGCAGCGTGTCTCTGGCTGGCCGGCGTTCAAGCTTTTGTTCATGAGCCCAGCTCACGGCAGAACCTCGCTGATTCAGCTTGGAGGTTCTGGCCTAAGCGCTCGCCCATTAGCTAGAGTTAAAGTCAGCCTAATTTGATCCGATGTTGGTACCTTGGGCAGGCGCGGGAGAGCCTGAAAAATAAACGGCTCATCGCCCAGTTGAAGAAATTAGCCGGTGCGCGTACCCCCATTCTAATTACCGGTGAAAAGGGGTGCGGCCACGAAATCGCGGCGGACTTGCTCCACACCGCCACGAGCCCGCTCATCTCCATTGATTGCCAGCTCAGCTCGCTGGCCAGTCTTCGCTCTGGCCTCCTTGGGGAAAACAGTCTGGGCGGTACTTGGGTGCAGCAAGCCAAGGTCGGCACGCTTTTTCTCCTGCACTTGCAGGCCCTGCCCCTGGAGGCTCAAGCCGAGCTTGTTTCGGTCATCCGCAACAATGCGCATAATTTTCACCTGCTCTGTGCCACGGAGGTAGATCTAGAAAAACTAGCGGAGGAGGGGCTCTTTAACGAAGAGCTTTTTTATCGAATCGCCGCCCTGTTGGTTCAGTTGCCCGCCTTGCGTGAGCGGGTGGAGGATATCCCTGCCTTGATCCAAGACGTAGCCCGCCAGACGACCAACCCACAATTTGATGCCTGGCAAGTGGAGTTTTCCGCGGAGGCTTTACAGATTTTAGCTAACTACGGCTGGCCGAGGAATCTCACCGAATTCCGGCAGGTGATCGCCTCTCTGCTCACAACGACGGAAACCCGCGTGATCAGCGCGGCGCAATTGCCTTTGCGCATCCAGGAGCTGAAGCACTGGCCGACGCTCGCCGCTTACCTGGCCGACCACGAGAAACAGTACATCGCCCGCCTGCTTAACGCGAGCGGCGGTGACAAAGTGCGCGCCGCCGCCGCTCTCGCCATCGACGTCAGTCGCCTCAATTGAGGTCTTCCGGTCGGGTGTAGCCTTCCGCATGATCGTACCGCTCTGGGGTTGAGGCCCTAGGCCCACCGCTGCTCTGCGCAAATTTTGCAGGTTTGGGAATTTTTTTAATTCCCTCTTGCTCCGCCATAAGGGCAAAGCAAATCTCGTAAAGCTTACGCTCATGCCAAAACGCACTGACCTCGAATCCATTTTGATCATCGGCGCTGGGCCTATTATTATCGGCCAAGCCTGCGAATTTGATTATTCTGGCACCCAAGCCTGCAAGGCGCTGCGCGAAGAGGGTTACAAGGTCATTCTCGTGAACTCCAATCCGGCTACGATTATGACGGATCCGGAGTTTGCTGATGTCACCTACATCGAGCCACTCACCATCGATATTCTGGAGAAGATTATCGCCAAGGAACGCCCTTCCGCGCTGTTGCCGACGCTGGGTGGACAAACTGCCCTCAATCTCTCCCTGGAGCTATATAAGGCCGGTATTCTCGATAAATATCAGGTCGAAATGATTGGCGCGAAGCCTGACGCGATCAAAAAAGGGGAGGATCGCGAGCTCTTCAAGCAGTGCATGCTCAAGATTGGTCTCGATGTGGCTAAGTCCAAAACGGTGCATACGCTCGAGGAGGCCCGCCAAGCTGCCGATTATATCGGTACGATGCCGCTGATTATTCGCCCCAGTTTTACCCTCGGCGGTTCTGGTGGCGGGATCGCCTACAATCGGGAAGAATTTGAGCAGATCGTGCACGGCGGCTTGGAGATTTCTCCCGTCCACGAGGTGTTGGTTGAGGAATGCCTCCTCGGTTGGAAGGAATATGAGATGGAGGTCATGCGCGACCATCAGGATCAATGCGTGGTCATTTGCTCGATCGAGAACTTCGAATGGGGCTGTGGGCCGCGATGGCGCCCGCCCGCAGGTTGTCGCCGTAGCTGAAGCCGCCGGGCAGGAACACGGCGTCCACCCCCTGCAGGTCGTGCTCCTTG
>SXZN01000039.1 GCA_005787865.1 Opitutaceae bacterium
ATCTGATTTGGGCGACCCGTAAAATTGTGCAACGACTGTCCGAGGTCCGTCCCACTGGCTCCCGTGAACCGACCAACGAAGAACCTGACGAGGGCTTTACTTTATTTGAAGGAGTGGAAGCTATTCGGACTTACGGCATTCCTTTGCAGACAAGCTTGCCCAATCGGTGGAGCCAGCCAACCAGCCCATGGCCAGATCCTAGTTCCGAGATCATCCAAGCCGCGCGCCAGTACCAGCGCGTATTTGTCCATCAATTCCCCAGCCGCGATGACCCTACCCGTCTCAACAATATTATACACGCCCTGCAGGCCGGCTTACCGGTGCCGATCGGGCTAGTTTGGCCCGCGGGGCGGATTCCCCGCGGCTATATTGGCTCGCTGCCAGCAAACCCAGCCACCGGCCACGCGGTCACACTCGTCGGCTGTCAGTCCGCCACTGGGCAAATCAAAGATGCGGTTTTTATTTTTTAAAAACTCTTGGGGGCCTAACTGGGGACAAGGTGGCTACGGTCAGGTTACTTACGATTATTTGCGCGAAAATCTGCGCGACGCTATCTGGCTGGAACTGACCGTGGATAATAAAAAGTAACACCCCCCCAAAAAAAACTACCCAGCAAGCTCGCGCATCGCTTAGGGCAGCCAAGGGAACTTCGCCGACTTTGGTTTTCGTTTTTCTTTCTGCGCCGTCATAAATTCTTTCGCCTCTTCGGTCATGTAATAAAGCATCGTGGCATTGCCCGCGAGTTCCTGAATGCCGCTCTGACCATCTAACTCGGCGTTGAAAGCTGATTTCAAACAGCGAATAGCGAGGGGACTGCGTTGCAGTATTTCCTGCGCCCACGCGACCCCTTCCGCCTCGAGCTTTTTTACGGGCACGACTTTATTCACCAGGCCCATGGCGAGAGCTTCTTGCGCATTGTATTGGCGACAGAGAAACCAGATTTCCCGGGCCTTTTTCTGCCCAACCATACGGGCGAGATAACTCGAACCAAAGCCCCCATCAAAACTGCCCATTTTAGGCCCCACTTGACCAAAGATCGCATTGTCGGCGGCGATGGTCAGGTCGCACATGACGTGCAGCACATGCCCCCCTCCGATGGCGTAACCGGCAACCAAGGCCACGACGACTTTCGGCATCGATCGGATGAGTTTTTGTACTTCGAGCACGTTGAGTCGCGGTACGCCTTGACCATCGATATAACCACCGTGACCGCGCACCGACTGATCGCCGCCAGCGCAGAAAGCATATTTCCCGTCTTTAGCGGGACCGGCCCCGGTAAGAAAAATAACCCCAACCGATTGATCTTCGCGCGCGTCCAAGAGTGCTGCATGCATCTCCACGATCGTCTGCGGGCGGAAGGCATTGCGCTTCTCTGGCCGGTTAATCGTGATCTTGGCCATACCCGCGGCCTTCTGATAGATGATGTCGTCGTATTTTTTAACTATTTTCCAAGCGGGAGGCATGGGAGGAATGTACGGGAAACTCCCTGAGCCGCAACCGTTTTTGCTAGTTTGCTTATTTTTTGCAAATAGCGGTCAAGCTGTATTTAAATAATCCATAAAACTGCTTGGAGTGCGCGGCGGGAAGCGGAGAATGCCCTCCTCAATGCAAAACCAGTCGCCCAAGGTTAGTGCTGCTGCTCGAAATGCTCTGACGCTCGGGGCGCTCGGAGTCGTCTTTGGCGATATCGGGACGAGCCCACTTTATACGATTCGGGAGTGCCTCCGTGCGCTTCCTCCCGGTGAACATGCGCAGGCCATCTTGGGGGTTCTCTCACTGATTTTCTGGTCCTTACTGCTCGTGGTCAGCCTCAAATACACCCTCTTTGTTTTGCGCGCGGACAACCGTGGAGAAGGCGGGGTTTTCGCGCTCCTCGCTCTCAGTCAATTGGACCGCCCCGGAAAAACTGTGCTCAATCTTGGCGTCATCGTGGTGCTGACCGGCGCAGCCATGCTATGCGGCGAAGCGATCATTACTCCGGCCATGACCGTGCTCTCGGCGACAGAGGGCATCAAGGAGGTCTGGCCCGGCGTGGAGCATTATATCGTGCCGATCGCTATCGCTATTTTAGCGGGCTTGTTTGCTTTTCAATATCAGGGGACAAAATTTATCGGGCGAATTTTTGGGCCTGTCATGTTGCTCTGGTTTGCAGTTTTGGGCGCCTTGGGTCTTTGGCACGTTATTAAAAATCCTTTCGTGCTCCATGCGCTCAATCCCTTGCTCGGGGTTGAATTGCTGGTATTGCATCCGAAAGAATCAACTATCCTCCTCGGCTCGGTCGTTTTGGCGATTACCGGGGTTGAAGCACTTTATGCTGACATGGGGCATTTTGGCCGCCGCGCGATTAACACTGGTTGGTACGCTGTCGTCCTTCCTGGCCTGACCCTGAACTACTTCGGCCAAGGCGCTAATGTCATCGCGCAGGGCGGCCAAGTGGGAAATCCGTTTCTCGCTCTGGCCCCCGAAGGACCGCTGCGGCTTGGGCTTCTAGCGCTATCGATTTGTGCAGCCATTATCGCCAGTCAGGCACTCATCTCTGGGGCCTATTCGCTGATTCGTCAGGCCATTCAACTGGGCTACTTTCCACGTCTGACCATTAAACACACGAATCCCGATCAACCCGGTCAAATTTATCTACCGTTGGTTAATATCACCCTCGCCCTCGGCGCCATTGCCACGGTTTATGGATTTAAATCAAGTTCCGCGCTCGCCGCGGCCTACGGGATCGCAGTTACCGCTACCATGATTGTGACTTCGTTGATTCTTTTTGTCGTCATGCGGCGCGCTTGGCTTTGGCCTCTCTGGCAGGCGTTTCTGCTTTGCCTATTATTTATCATCCTCGATGTGACTTTCTTTGGCGCGAATATCCATAAATTCGCTGATGGGGGCTGGCTCCCTGTTTTCATCGCGCTCGGCTTACTGGCCATCATGACTACCTGGAAACTGGGGAAGGCGGAGATTTTTCGCCGCATCTATGCTAACGAAATTACGGAAAGCGAATTGAGTAAAATCGCCGTCAGCGAGCATGTAACCCGCGTGCGCGGGACGGGGGTTTTCATGGCGGGTAATCCCACCGGCACGCCGCTGGTACTACTGCACCACGTCAAAGCGAACAAGGTTCTACATGAAACCGTGGTCTTGTTGAGCATTACCACCGATGAAGTTCCCGTTGTCGCCGACGCGGATCGTTTCACGGTAACGGAAATCGGCAACGGCGTCTGGCGCGCCATCGGTCGCTATGGCTACATGGAATCACCTGACGTGTCATCGCTCATGCAAAAAGTCCGCGGCGCGGGCGTGCCCCTCAAGCTGAGCGAAGCCACTTACTATTTTAATCGCGAGATGATAGTCACCGGCGGCGACACGAACATGCTTGAGTGGCAAAAACATTTTTACGCCTTTCTCAGCCGAAATGCGCGCCAGGCCCGCGATTATTATCAGCTTCCCCCGATGCAAATCATCGAAGTGGGTTTGCCGATTCAATTGTAAGACGCCGCGGCGCTGGGACCACAATCGCCCTGGCTCTCGCCAGAATTACCGCAGCTCCTCTGCCGCGGCTTGAAACAATGCTCGCCGCTGGGCGGCATCTGCTTTTCGAGCTGTGCGTACTTCCAGAACGCGCAGACCCGTTGGCGGTAAAGACGCCAGTAGCATCGCGAGATGAGACCAAGCGCGTACCAGCACGTGCTTCACGCCATAGGCCGAACACAATTGCTTGAAATTAACCTCCTGAGGTGTGGCGAAAAAATCCTCGAAGTGCGGCGTTACTTGCGCCACCGGCAGATGTTCGAAGATGCCCCCTCCGTTATTATTGATGAGCACAATCGTTAGGCTGCCCTTAAATTTAGCCGCTAAGAGCCAGCCGTTGGTGTCATGCAACAATGCCAGATCACCGGTAATTAAAACCGTCGAGCCCGGCCCCGATGCCACACCCATGGCCGTGGATAAAGTTCCATCAATGCCATTAGCCCCGCGGTTAAAATAAATAGCATGCCCCCGATTAGTGGCTGGCCAAAAATATTCCAGATCGCGCACGGGCATGGAATTGGCGACAAATAGCTTACTCCGAACCGGTAATTGCCGAGCCAGAACCGAAACCCAGCGTGGCTCGAAAGCGTCCGTGCTGGCGCGCCAATATTTTGTGAAAAAGTTTTTAACCTGGTCATTAGCTTTCAGCCAGCGCTGCGCATAAGGACTCAACGAGCGCCGCCCCGTGCCCCCATGCAGCCACTGCGCTGGATCAGCCGTTACCACCCGACTCCGCAGGTGAAGAGCATCGAGATTAACCGAGCGATCGGTCACCATAATCGTCTCAGGATCACTCTGCTGTAACCAAGTCCGTAGAACCTTGCTGGTGGGCCAACCGCCCAAACAAATCACGCGCTTCGGGCGTAGCGCTTCCGCGCTCCCTTCGTGGCGTAAAATGGTATCGTAGTATGTTACCAGGTGCCCGGCGACTCCCGCGTGCATGCGCAGGGGATTAAGTCCGTCAGCGAGAACCGGCCAACCGAGCACGCGTGATAGCCGACCTGCGTGTTGGGCGAAAGCTTTCCCGTCCGCGGTTTCTACCGAACCGACCAAAATCAGCCCGGCGTCTTCGGTGGTGAATTTTTTACTGAGCGCTGAACGACCAACTGCCGCAGCGGCGACGCGGTGCGAAATGGGGGCCGCTAAACCGGCGAAAAAGGATTTTGTCAGCAAAGTCGCTAATTCCGGCGGCAGTGCTTCATGCGTGGGGTGCAGCGGATCACGAAACGGACAATTTAAATGCACCGGTCCCCGGCGCGGCTGGTGAGTACGCGCGACGGCTTCCGCCAGAGTCTGCCGGAGATAGCGGAGCATAGCGG
>SXZN01000235.1 GCA_005787865.1 Opitutaceae bacterium
CCGCACAATCTCCGCGTCACTCATGAACGCCGACGAGTATGCTAATTTAGCGCGCATCGAAGCCACGCATTGGTATTACGCGGGCAAACGAGATTTTGCGCGTGGCTGGTTGCAGCGGGTGGGCCCACCCCAGCCAGCAGATGTGCTCCTCGATTGTGGGGCGGGTACGGGAATATTTGCAAAGGAAATGTCCGCGTATTGCCAGGTATTGGTGTTGGATGATCACGAAGAAGCTTTGCGGTTATTGCGGGCGCGCTTTCGCCCGGAGCAAATTTTTAGTCTCGCGGGTGATCAGGTGCCGCTGCCAGCCGACTCGCTCAATTACATCACCGCGCTTGATGTCCTGGAGCATACGCCTGACGACCGCGCAGTGGTCGCCGGCTTTCAGCGTTTGTTGAAATCAGGGGGAGTCGCCTTAGTGACGGTGCCGGCGGGGATGGCCTTGTGGAGCGATTGGGATGTAGCGCTGCATCATTTTCGCCGCTACCATCGCGCTCAGCTTAAGGCGCTTTTTCCGACCGAGCAATGGGAGCTCGTTCATGTCAATTACACCAATGTGGTGGTTTATCCGGTCGTTTGGCTGGTGCGTAAATGGCGCCGCTGGTTTTCGCGGGGTGCGGCGGGAGTTCGCTCAGAAGATGAGCTGCCGGCGCCATGGTTGAACACACTGTTGCGGGCGCTCTTGGTTCGGCTCGCTTACTGCCGGCTGCCTTTCCCCTTTGGGGTCAGTCTGCTTTTGCTGGCGCGGAAACGCTAAGCGGTTCGCTGTAGCAGGCCTCGAGCACGACGTGGCCGGCGGCATTGAGAAACAGGAGTTGATACCCCGGCAAGGCAGGGCTGGCTGGTCCGTTGTGATACAGACTCAGGCGATAGAGCCCACTGAGGTTGAGCGGCCAAGTCATCAGCTGGCTGGGGCCGGTTGTTTGTCCGACGGAGTTAATCGGTTCGGCCATAACTCGGCAGTTGGAGGCGTCGAGGTTTAGAAATTCGCGTTCAGCGTGATTTACGTGGCGCACGGTGACGCGGGCAATTTTCGCCCGGGCGACTACGTTGACGGTCATTAAACTAGACTCTCCGCGACCAGCCTCGACTTGCTTGGTAAAATTTTCTGCTACCAGAAAAGGTTGAGCCGAGCTGGTTTTAGGCACTAGAAATTGATAGCCAGAAATACCGAAGAGTGGGCGGTAGTGGGTTTGTAAATATGCGATCAAGGGCCCTGTGATGCGCATATGTAATTTTCCGGTGAGGAAATCATCTAAGCCCGGCAGGCTGATGATGGCGGAGCGGGGCGTCGTGCTGAGTCGAGTAATGATGGTCTGTTGCTCCGCTTCCCTCAGTAGCCAAAACCAATGGGTCGCATTTTTCAGGGTCGGCGTGGGAATGCCGCTCCAAAGATTGAAACTGAACATGCCCGGTTGTGAGTAGAGGACGTCGGCATGGAGTTGCGCGTTCGTCGTTAGGATGCGCAGGGCGTAGCGAATATTTTCCGGCGGCCGTATATCTTCGGCGGCGGGTAAATTAAGCGGCAACGAAGTGCGCCAGCGGTCGTGGCCCGTATCCGCTAACCAGTAAAGCTGACAGCCCATCGCCGAGAGCGCGATGGTGGCGAGCAGTGGAGGGGCCCAGGGCATACGCCGTTGACGAGTAAAATGTTCAACAGCTTCACTTAGCCCGATGACAAAAAGCGGCATAAACAAAAAAGTGCCCCAGCCCATCTGGCTGCCCGCTACGGGGTAGGCGTGAAGGAGTTGCCCCATGGCCATTAGGGTCACGAGTCCGATGGCCTGATACCGATAACGGTCGGGTGTCGTGGGGGCTAGCGGTAGTAAAAATAATGGGGCCAAGGGCAGGGCTAATTTGATGACTTGGCTGACGCCGCGAATGGTGAGCCAACTTTCCAGATGGAATAGAAAAATCCCGAAGCCGATGAGCCGTAAACCTGCGACGATTGCAGTTAATCGTGAGCGCAGCGTTGGTCGCCAGTGCCAAAGACCGACGATACTTAGTGATAGGGCGAGGAGGGGCCAGGACCAGAGAGGTTGCCACGCCAACCCTACGTGAAAGTTAACCGGATGTTGTAGCGGTTGCAGCAAGACGCCATTGATCAGTCCGCTGAGCGTCGTGCCATGGGTGAGGGTTACCAGGATGATCCCGACTCCGGTCACGGCAAAAATAATTAACCCCCCAAGCGCGTCGCGGCGGCGAAAGATTGCCGTCGCTGAGCTCGCTTGAAGGCTGATGACGGCCGCACTCGCGGCGGAGAAAATGCAGGCCAAGGTGAACACCTGGGAAGTGCCGAGCAGCGGACGCATTAAAAGAAAAGGCATGACTCCCAAGCCGAGGAGCGCGAGCCCCGCGCCGCGCCGGCGTACGGTCGGTGCACCAGTCATGAGGAGCACGAAAGCACCGGCGGTCGCACCCCAAAGTAGACCGATGTTTATTTTCGTTAATACCAGAATCGCTCCAGATAGTCCGAGCACGGCCATGGCTAAAACTGGCTTTGAGCGAAGCAGTGCTTCGACGGCCGCCGCTAAGCCGATCGCAGTTATTAAGGCGATCAGGCTGCCGGGATGAGCCGGCTCTGACGTCATTTGCCACAAATAACCAAAGGTTATTCCCGTCGTAAACCAAGCGGTCCAATATCGGCCGGATAAACGCCACGCGATTAGCCCCGCGCCTAAAGCTGAGCCGACCCAATGCAGCAGCGTGGTCGCTCGCCCTAGGGTATGGGCGATTGGCCAACCAGAGAGCCAGTGCAGTAGATCATAATAGAGAAAGGGGAAAGGGCCGTATTGGGTGAAGACTTGATCGTACAAGCCGCCGTGTTCACTGAAATTGGCCAGACTGAGGAGCACATAACCTTCGTCATCGTACGGCATGAACGTGGTGGCAATCAGCAGCCAACCAATGACGGCTAAGAACGCCGCCAAAATAATGAGGCCCGGCCAACGCAGCCGACTCATC
>SXZN01000236.1 GCA_005787865.1 Opitutaceae bacterium
ATAGTCAAAATAGCGCTGCGAGTCGGGGAGTAGGCCAGCGACGGTGGTCCCATAAGCGAGCAGGGGTCCGACGTCGGCGCCGCCCATGCCTTTTTGAAAATTATAAATGCCGTAAGGTGCAAACAGTGCCTGCCAGCGAGCGGCGCGCAGATGGGCGTTACCCGCCGGGTTTCCGAGATTGAAGCCGTGCGGTTGAAAGCCGCCGTTGTCCGTTTCCAAAGCAAGTAAATGGGGCTCTTTTTTCTGACCAACTGCTGTGGCATACGCGGTTGCACCTCCGGAGCCATTTTCTTCATTAGTGAACAGAACGCAGCGAACCGTGTGGCGCGGGCTATAGCCCACCGCTTTTAACAAGCGCAGCACTTCAATCGACTGGATACAGCCCGCGCCGTCATCATGGGCGCCGGGCGCAATGTCCCAGCAATCGAGATGTCCCCCGACGAGGATTATTTTCTCGGGATGGGCATGCCCCGTGAGTTCGCCGATGACGTTGTGGGAAGGCGCGGGTTCAAACCAAGTGGAGTTGATGATCAGTTCAGCGGTCAGGGCTGGATTATCTTTTAGCGCACGGCTGAAGTGATCGGCGGCCACCGTGCTCAGCGCGGCCGCTGGAATGCGGGGAACGTCGGGTAGATAGCTTGTGTTTCCAGTGTGGGGAATGTCGTCGTGGGCTAAGGTAAGCGACCTGACGAGCACACCGACGGCGCCGTAACGAGCCGCTTCGCCGGGTCCGCGGTTTCGTTGATCGCCCGCTTCGCCGTAGGCATGGCCAGTGGCAACGTAGCTGGGGTTCATCGGGCGATTAAAAAAGACAATTTTGCCTTTCACGTCAGCCGTCTTGAGCTCGGCGAGTGTGTGCAACTCAATGACCCGCGCCCGTAAGCCGGTGCTCGGTGTTGGCACAGATCCACCGAGTGCGACGGCGGTGAGGGGGATCGCCGCTTCCTTTGGGGTGGGATAATAGCGGACGCTCTCGGGGGCGCCGCGCTCCCAGTGGGGCACGGTGGCGGGTTGTAACTCGGTACGATCGACGCCGGTCGCTTGCAGGATAGCTTGGCTCCACTTAACGGCTCCCGCAAGATTCTGGGATCCGCCAAGCCGGCCTGGATATTTTGTCGTTAGCTCACGCAATTGTTCATAAGCAGGGCTATTGGTGAGTGCGGCCGTGTAAAGAGCGCGCAGCATTTTCTCATCAGCGCCGGAGTCTTCGGCTGGCGCCGAGCCAAGCATCGTTGAAATAAATAAGGTAAAAAGAGCTAATCGCGCAGGGACGTGCATTTCTGCAGACTTGCCAAATAATATTAGCGATCAAGCAGGAAGCCTGCGCCCACGAGTTAATTTTTGCGCAACCGGCTAAACGCATTAGAACCACTTTTTCTTCTTCAGATAAATCGCCATCACTAAGGTGCTCAATAAAGTGAAGGTGCAGGCATAGTAGTAGCCGTGTGGGGAGCGCAGCTCGGGGATCTGGTCAAAATTCATGCCATACCAACCACCGACGAGCACCGCAGGTAAAGTCACCGCGGTGAGTGCCGTAAGAAATTTGATCCCTTCGTTCGCCTCAAAAGCGGCCTTATTAAGGTAAATATCAAAAGCCAACATGAGCCGATCATGATAACCGGTCACGGTCTCCTCTAAGCGCGCGAGGTTGTCGCGTAGATCTCGGTAGTAAGGCAAAAGAATCGCACGGATCATTTTGCTATCACCGCGGGCCAGTCGCTCGATCACTTCACGCTGCGGCCGGATGATTTGCCGCAATTTAGTGAAGTCGCCGCGGACTTGCAGCAGTTCGCTCACGAGTTTCTTATCGGATTCTTGGCTGAGGACAATTTCCTCGATCTCCTCCAGTTCACCGTGCAATTCGGTGAGCATCGGCGTGTAGTTATCTACGAGCAAATCGAGCACGGTATGGGTCAGGCGATCGGGTCCCCGTGGGCCGGGGGCGGTATTCTTGGCCAAACGCTCAATCAGGGTGGTGACCGAGCGCAGCGGGGTGCGGTGAAAAGTGACGAGAAATTCTTTGCCGAGAAAAAGATCGAGCTCGGTGGAAGCGAATTTGTCCTGCCGGGAAAAATCTACGGCATGCGTGACAAGGAAGAGATAATCTTCGTAATCCTCAATTTTAGGTAAACTGCTGGGGGTCACGCAGTCTTCGATGGCGAGGGGGTGAAATTGAAACACGCCTTCCAGGATCGTTTTGATTTCTTCATCCGTGGGATTATCGAGATCGACCCATAAAATGAGTCCTTTGTCGCCGCGCACCAAGCGCAAGGCCTCGAGCTCGAGGTCGCGGCCCACCAATTTGCCGTCACTAAATACAAAGGAATAAATCATAGCTACGGACTCAGATTGGCTCGGGCCGAGGCTGAGGCAAGCCCAGGGTGATGGGCCCGTCGGGCGATTCCGCTGGCTTAGGCCGACTCGTTAAGCGGCCCTAAAATTTTATTTTCCAGCTCCTGTACGGTGGCGATAAAGGCGGCGGGCGTAGTAGCGGCAAAGAGGGCTTCGCGATGGGGCGCATCTTTGACGAGGCGGCAGAGTGAGCCCACGAGCATGAGATAGTCGCCCGGATTTGATTTAGGGGTGCCAAGGATAAACAGCAGCCGCACATTCTGGTTACTGTTTTCAAAGTGCACGCCGGCGGTGCTGCGGCCGACGGCGATAACGATCTGCTTGACGTGTTCAGTGCGAGCGTGGGGTATGGCGATCTCATTACCGAGGCAGGTGGTATCGAGTCGCTCACGCGCCAGCAGTTCCTGGTAGAAGCTGGGGAAATTTGCCACATCGGGGTGCGGTTCCAAGAGGGCGGTGATTTCGTGGAGCGCGGCCGTTCGCTTGGTGCTCTGGACATCGAGCAAGATGCGGGTGGGATCGAGTAAACTGGAGAGGCGAACAAACATCAGATTAGGCTTAAGGAATTCCGCGGCCCATTGCTTGGCAAGGCCGGAGTGTAAAATTTCGGCCACAAAAAAGCGCGC
>SXZN01000040.1 GCA_005787865.1 Opitutaceae bacterium
CAATGAGGCGCTCTTCACTGATCGCATCACGCGGGCCGCGGCCACGCCGGCGGATACTGCACTCAATCAGCCCGGACAAATCACGGCGATCAGTCGCGTGTTTGTGAACTTCGGCCAAGTGGTTAATCGGAGCATGGATTTTGTGGCCGACTATCGTCTGCCTGGGGAACAATTGGGTCGTTGGCGCTTGAATCTAGCGGCGAGCCGTACGCTCGAAGCGACGCGGCAACTGGCCCCGGGTCAGCCGGCAGTTATTCTCGAAGATGACACGGCCGCTCCACCCAAGTGGCGCATGAATGCAGCCATTTTTTGGAATAAGGGTGATTGGAATGCCTCCGCCTTTGTTTCCTATCTGGATGGATTCAACTCCAACGGTGCCGGCAGCAATTTGGTGGCTAACAGCACGGCGGTTATTTTTTATCCCACGCCGGCTGTGACCAAACTTGATATCCGGGGCGGTTATGAATTCCGCAAAGGTCTATGGCGCAGTTATGGTAAAGGTCTGCGCATCACCTTGGGCGTAAATAATGTTTTCGATCAAGAGCCGCCATTCTCTGATACCATGTGGGGTTTCAACGCGGGCTTACATAGTCAGTTTATTCTCGGGCGCAGTTACGAGTTCGCCTTCATTCTGCCGCTTTAATTATTCCGCGATTAGCTTTATGCGCCGCCGTGCAACTCTCCGCACGGCGGCGTGTCTGTTTTATTTTAGTTATGAAAAAATCCCTCTGGTCGGTTGCGCTTAGCATTTTTTGTTTAACGGTGATGCCGGCAGGCGCGGAGCCCGCTATCGCGCCGACTTCTACGCCGAGCGTTCGTCAGGTTGGACCAAAGGTGGGCAAGCTCGCCCCTGATTTTACCGTCATGGGCCCCGATGGCCAAGCGATCAAACTATCTGATTTTCGCGGGAAAACTGTCTTGATCGATATTTGGGCCACGTGGTGCGGGCCGTGCGTGGCTTCCATGCCCCATAACAGCGAACTAGCCGAGCAGCATGCCAAAGACGGCCTCGTGATCCTGGCCGTCTGTGCCGATGACTCCCGCGCCAACTATGATGGCTGGGTGAAGCGCAATGCCGCCAAATATAAATTCCTCACCGCGCATGACCCGGCCGGCAAGGACGGTTGGGATAAATCGGTTTTTAATACTCAGTACGGGGTCAGTGGCTTCCCCACGCTATTTCTGATCGACAAGGACGGGAAGGTGGTCGGCTCCACCTCCGGCGGTGGCCCGGGCAAAAACCCGCACGTCACGCGCCTGCTCGCCAAAGGCGGCGTGCCGGTTGATACCTCGCATTTGCCTCCAGAGGAAAAGCGTGAGCGTCAGTCCATCCCGATGATGGGCAAGACGGCGGCGATGCCGATTGGGACCATTCCTGCCAGTGCTAAAGGCACAGCCGCGCGCCCGCCAACCATGCGGTTAGGCTCACTTAAATTTGACGATGCGGTGGCCGATTTCGCCGCCATCGGCGTGGACGGGAAGCAAGTGAAGCTCTCGTCCTTCAAGGGCAAGCCGGTGCTTGTTTCTTTTTGGACCGGAGCGCGTTCGCCCAACGAAGATTTTGCTAAGCTCGCGGCCAACTATAAGGATCAGGGTTTAGCGGTTTGGGCCATCAACGTGGCCACAGATCGGGCTGAATTCGACACCTGGGCAAAAGCTAATGCGGCTGGCCTGGGTTACACCGTCGCTTGGGATCCAGCCGGGAAGGCCGTCATGGAGTCCCTTTCCTACATGAAATTTGGCATCGGCATGTATCCCGCTTTCATGGTGGTGAATGCTGGCGGCTATTTTCGCGGTGGCCTGATTGGTATGGGCCCGAAGATTGCTGGCTGGATGCGCGCGAGTTTGCAGGTCGCCGATCTTAAGCTCACCGCCGAAGATAAGGCGGCGGCGGATAAAGTTATGGCCGAAATCTTTGCGGCTCGTGAGCAACCGGCCGCGGTTACGGCTGGCGGGGTGATGTCTGCCGCCACGATCATACCCATGCCGAATAATCCGCCAGCGGCGCCGAAAGCCGCGTTGCTCGCCGTCGGCGCAATCGCCCCAGATTTTCTGATGAAGGATGTCGCGGGCAAGGATGTCCGCCTTTCCGATTTTAAAGGCAAGGTAGTGATCCTCGATTTTTGGGCCACTTGGTGTGGACCGTGCATTAGCTCGTTTCCGCATACGCAGGAGATCGCCGCGAAATATAAAGACCAGGATGTCATTGTGCTGGGCGCTGGGACCAGCGATTCGATTGCGAAATTCCAGGAATGGATTCCTAAGAATCAGGCGAAATATCCGGACATTCATTTTGCGTACGATTTGAATGAACGCGAATCGCTCAATTTTGAAGAACGCGCTTCCGCGAAGCTCTATCATGTGGTGGGCATCCCGACGCAGTTTGTAATCGGCCGCGATGGTAAGATCACCGGCGTGGTAGTGGGCAATGGCGGGGCGGGGGATGCGCGGACCGAATTTGCGCTGGCCGCGGCTGGGGTTAAAGTGAACGACGCGACTCTGGCGCAGGGCAAGGAGCAGGTGGCTAAGCAGGAACAGGCCCGCGCGGCGACCGCGGCGGCGGCGGTCAAGAAACCCCGGGCTCCCTTTTACGAAAGTTACGGCAAACTCAAGGCGGGCGAATTGGTGCCCGACTTCACGGTGCTTACCCCTGAAGGCAAAGAGGCTAAATTTTCCGACTACGCCCAAGGCAAGACGGTCATTCTTGATTTCTGGGCCACGTGGTGCGGGCCGTGCCAAAAGGCCATGCCACATTACGAGGAGATTCACCGCAAGTATGGCGCTAAGGGCGTGGTCATCCTCGGGGTCTGCGGTTTTGACACCCGCGCGAACTACGACCAGTGGCTAATCGAAAATAAAAATAAATACACTTTCGCCACCGTCTTTGATCCGGTCGGTAAACCACCCTCAGGGGACAAAGAGGCGATGCGTAAGACGATTATGATGCAGCTGACGCGTGGCGCGGTCACGCCGCTCCCAACGACGCTCGTCATCAATTCCGCGGGCCAGCTGGTCGGGTCCTATGTCGGCTACAGCGAAGCCACGCACGACGGCTTGGCTAATTTACTGATGATCGCTGGCGTCGAGCTGGCTTACGAGGATAAGCCAAAGATCTTTTTCCCAGCTGGCTACACGGCCAAGCCAGCGGTCACGCCGGCCGCCGTCGCCAAGTAATTTTTTTACATCGTTTAACTCTTTTTCACTCTATCATGAAATCAATCCACTCCCTCATCGTTGGTGTTTTCAGCTGCGTTGCCACTTTGGCTTGGGCCCAGATGCAAATGGCAAAAGCAGTTAACCAACCAATCGCTACGCTCGCGGCTGGAGCGGTGGCGCCAGATTTCGTGATGCATGATATTCACGACCAGGAGGTCCGCCTCTCGTCGTTCAAGGGCAAGGTCGTCATTCTCGATTTCTGGGCTACCTGGTGCGGACCGTGCATTGCCTCGATGCCGCACACTAATGCCATTGCCACCAAATATGCTGATCAAGACGTCGTCGTTGTGGCTTCCGGTACGAGCGACACCATTGCCATGTTCAAGAAGTGGATTCCTGCAAACCAAGCAAAATACCCCAAACTAAAATTCGTGTTTGATCGTCATGAGCGCGGCTCCGCCACGTTCGAGCAGCGCGCCTCCAGCAAGCTTTACGGCGTCACGGGCATTCCCACGCAGTTTGTCATCGGCCGCGATGGCGTCATCACGGCAACGATCGTCGGCAACGGCGGTGAAGAAGATGCTCGCACCGAAGCCGCGCTGGCCAAGGCCGGCGTCAAGGTTGAGGCCGCGCGAGTCACGGCGGGTGAACGGCAGCTCATGGCTGCCGCCGAGGAAGAGGCCGACCGTTTGGCCGCGATCGAGGAGGAGAAAAAAAATCCCAAGCCAAAATTCCGGGAAGGTTTCGCTCAGTTGCAGCGAGGTTTGCCGGTGCCAGATTTTACCGCGCAGGCTGTTGATGGCTCTGCCGTCAAATTTTCTGAACTCACCAAGGGTAAGACGGTGGTGTTGATGGTCTGCTCGGCGCGGGGCGCTCGGCCCGACGATATGGTGGCTTTTCAAGATGCATGGGCCCGCCGCTATGCCGATCAGGGCGTCCTGTTTGTCGAGCTCGCCGCTTATGGCTCACGCGCTGACTTCGATAAGTATCATGCACCCGCGGCGGCCAAGCTGGCTTATCCGGTGCTGTTCGATCCGGCCGGGGCGGCGCCGAAGCCGGCTAAAGAGTCCATGGATGAAATGACCGCCGAGGATAAAAAAGCTTTCCGGGAGGCCAATCGCGCGCACTACAGCAAGGTCATTCCCATGGCGTTCTCCGGCGGCGCCATGGCACCGGTCCCGAACAATGTTGTCATCGACGCCCAAGGCAAATTCCTCGGTTTCTATGTGGGCAGTGGCCCGCAGAGCGCCGAATCACTCGGCAATTTGCTCCTTCGCGCGGGGGTGAAGCTAAAGCCGGAAGATAGGCCCAAGAAGATCTTCTCCGCTGAGGAGACCAAGGAGAAGCCGCCGGAGGCCAAGGTGCCGATGCTGAAAATTGGGGCCGCGGCCCCTGATTTTATCGCCACCGACGCCACCGGCAAGGCCGTGAAGATTTCTGATTATCGCGGCAAGGTCGTCATTCTTGATTTCTGGGCTACCTGGTGCGGACCCTGTATATCTTCGATGCCGCATACGCAGGAGGTGGCGGCTCATTACAAAAATCAAGGAGTCGTGGTGTTAGCTTCCTGCACTTCCGATGATCGCAAGAAATTCGATACATGGGTGAAGCGGAATCAGGCTCAGTATCCCGATATTAATTTTTCGCATGATCCGCAGGAGCGCGGGCCTAATCGGGCCTCGCATAAACTCTACGGGGTCGGCGGCATCCCGCAGCAGTTCATCATCGATCGTGACGGCAACATCGCCGCGCTCGTCACCGGTTATCTCAAGGGCGAGTCCATTCTCGATGCCGCGCTGGCGAAGGCTGGCATCAAGGTTGATCCCGCTCTCATCGCCAAGGGCGCCGAGGATCTAAAAAAGCGCGAGTCCATGCGCTGAATGGGCCTGTTAATTTTAAACGTTCCTCAACACCAATCAGCCGGGCCCACGGTGAAGCAGCCGGTCAGCGCCGGTTTGCGAAAATTCGCACTATCTTCTCGGAGGCGGCTGATCGCGGCCTTGCGCGAGCCAGCGTAAGCTGCGTTTGCTGGTTGAATCTGTTTCCTGCCTCAATTTGCGTAACAATTCCCTTGGGTTAAAATATTCTATGAAAATTAAATTAGCGCTCCTCATGGCTTTTCAATTGGGGCTAGCGGTGCTGGTCGCCGCCACTCCCGCGCGCCCTTTTGCGCAAGCGACGAGCGATCTGCCGGTTGATCCGGCCGCGCATTTTGGCACGCTCCCGAACGGGGTGCGGTACGTCATCTACCCCAACCAGGAACCGCGGGGTCGGGCGTCGCTGCGCTTACTCGTCGAGGCGGGCTCGCTCATGGAGAATGAGGATCAACGCGGGGTCGCGCATTTTCTCGAGCACATGGCCTTCAATGGGAGTCAGCACTATGCGCCGGGTACGCTCGTGGAGTTTTTTCAGCGGATGGGCATGAGCTTTGGGGGCGACGCGAATGCCTCCACGGGGCTTGATCGCACGCAATATTTGCTGGAGCTGCCGCACACGGATGGCGCGACTTTATCGGAGGGGTTGCGGGTGTTGACCGATTACGCGAGCGGCCTGTTGCTCCTCGAGGCAGAAATTAATAAAGAGCGGGGCATTATCATGAGCGAGAAGCGCACCCGCGACAATGTGGGCTACCGCACCTTCATCGCGCAGTTCGAATTTATGCTGGGCGACACGCTCCTGCCCAAGCGGCTCCCCATCGGCCTGCCTGAGGTTATTGAACAGGCGCCGCGGGCGCGCTTCACCGAGTTTTGGGACACGTGGTATCGCCCAGAGAAAATCGGGATCGTGGCCGTTGGTGATTTTGACCCCGCGGTCGTCGAGCAACTGATCATTGCCGCGTTCACGCCTCTGGTGGCTCGTGCCCCCGCGGCCCCTGCGCCGACGCTGGGTGTAGTGCCGCAATTCGACGGCGTTCGGGCGCATTTTCATGCGGAACCAGAAGCGTCCTCGACTGAAGTGAGTATGACCAGCTTGACGCCATTTGTTGATGAACCCGACACCGCCGCAAATCGAATTAAGGAACTCCCGCGGCAGATTGCGCTGGCGATCCTCAACCGCCGGTTCAGCGAACTCGTTAAGAAGGAGGGCGCTCCCTTCAGTGCGGGCCGAGCTAGCGTCTCTAATGCGTATCGTTTCATACGCGAGGCGAGCATCGAACTCACCTGCAAACCCGAGCAGTGGCCTGCGGCCCTGGCCGTCGGCGAGCAAGAATTGCGCCGCGCGCTCGAGCACGGCTTCCAGCCCAGCGAGCTGAAGGAGATCGTCGCCACGTTTACCAACAGCCTTGATCAGGCGGTCAAGACCGCGGCCACGCGCCAATCTCATGCCCTGGCTGACGAAATTCTCCGCGGCCTCTTCGATCAGGAAGTCTTGACCCACCCCGTCGCTGAGCGCGCCCTTTATCAGCCGGCCCTCAACCACGTCACCTTGGCCGATTGCCAAGCCGCACTCCGGCGCGCCTTCGCGGCGCCCGGTCTCTTCGTGATGGTGACGGGCAATGTCCTCATTCCCGGCGAGGCCAATGCGACGATTGCGGGGGCTTTTGAAAAATCCCGCGCTACCCCCGTCGCGGCACCGACCGCGCCGGCCGAGTCCGTGTGGGCTTACACGCAGTGGGGCGCTCCGGGAAAAGTGGTGCAGCGCACGCGGGTCGCTGATCTCGACGTGGAGCTGGTGAGTTTTGCTAACGGCGTAAAATTAAACCTCAAGAAAACCGACTTCGAGGCCGGCCGCATCCGCACGGGGGTGCGCGTGGGCAGCGGCACCATCACTGAACCGGCCGGTCAGCGCGGTCTAGCGGCGCTCGCCGGCGGCACGTTTGGCGCCGGCGGTCTGGGCCAGCATAGCGCGGATGAAATGCGCCGGCTGTTCGCCGGTAAAAATATCAGTGTGCAGTTCCAGCCGGGCATTGATGCCTTTAACTTCACCGGCGGCACCACCTCTGGCGACCTTAGCTTGCAGCTGCAGCTCCTGGCCGCCCTGCTCACGGACGCCGGCTGGCGCCCGGAAGCGCTGCGGCAGGCGCAGAAAAGCATGGAGCAAATGTATCTCGGATTTCAGCACACGGCCAATGGCCCGATGGCCACCGAGGTGGCCAATTTGCTCGCCAATGGCGATCCGCGCTTCGGCCTGCCGGCCAAGGAAGTGATGATGTCCCGCAATCTTGTCGAGGCCAAGGCCTGGCTCGCGGCGCAGCTGGCGCATGGTGCACTCGAGGTCTCGCTCGTGGGCGACCTTGAGATCGAGGCCGCCATTGCCGCCGTGGCGCAAACGCTCGGCGCGCTCCCACCCCGCGAGCCCAAGCCCGCGCTCGCCGCGTTGAAAAAAATCTCCTTCCCCGCGACGCCCTTTACGCAGAGCTACCCCATCGCGTCCGAAATCCCCAAGGGCAACGTCGTGATCTATTGGCCGACGACCGATGGCTTCGACGTCAAGCGCGCCCGTCGGCTTAATCTGCTGGCCAGCGTGCTCAACGACCGCTTGCGCGTGAAAGTGCGCGAGGAAATCGGCGGCACCTACAGCCCGAATGCCGGCAGCAACGCCAGTGATATCTTCCCGGGCTACGGTTACATCCAGGCCGGCTGCGTGGTCGATCCGGCATTGGCGGATAAAATTACGGCAGTGATTATTGCTCTCGGGGCTGATCTCGCGCAGCATGGGGTGACCGATGAAGAGCTCAATCGGGCCCGTCAGCCCGCGTTAACGGCGGCTAAAGAGTCCTTGCGGACCAATGGTTATTGGGGCGGCACGGTGTTGGCCCGCGCCCAAGAGAAGCCTGAGGCGTTGGATTGGGCCCGCACGCGTTTGCCCGATCTAGAAGCCATTACGGCGGCAGAATTAAGCATTCTCGCCAAAACTTATCTTAGCGCTGACCGAGCCTCGCAGGTAAAAATACTACCAGCGGTTGGGGTAAAAACTCCCGCCAGTCCGTAAATTTAGGCTCCGGCCTGCTCGCTGATGCTCGCCCCTAAACCCAGCTGGGTGGTAGGATCAGTTCGGCTCGCGCTCGAGCCAAGGGGAGTGGCTGGCCCAAGCAAGTAGCCTAGCCGTTAGGGCTCTCGGTAATTCTAGTTGTGCGTAGGGGAGCGAAGCTTTTGCTCAGCTTATGGTGGTTGATTTTTCTAAATGGGAAGAGCGCTGCATCACGGCCCTCGCGGCGCAAGGGGGTGATGTCGCGCACGATCGGGCGCACGTTCGCCGGGTGGTGGCCAACGCCCAAATGTTGGCGGCGAGTGAGTCGGCGCGCCTTGAGGTGATTTTGCCGGCCGCCTGGCTGCATGATTGCGTGACGGTGCCAAAAGATTCCCCCCAGCGCCCCCTCGCGGCGCAACTCGCCGCGCAGCAAGCCGTGACTTGGTTGCGCGAGTGGCATTATCCCGCAGTTTTTCTGACGGACATCGCGCACGCCATCGAGGCCCACAGTTTTAGTGCAGGCATTATGCCGCGGACGCTCGAGGCAAAAATTGTCCAAGATGCTGATCGCCTCGAGGCGCTGGGCGCCATCGGGTTGGCGCGTTGCTTGATGCTGGGTGGGGCGATGGGCCGGCCACTCTACACGGCGGAAGATCCTTTTTGTGCGAACCGCGAGCCGGACGACCGCGCCGCCACGGTCGATCATTTTTATGCAAAGTTGCTTAAACTAGAGCACACGATGCAAACCGCGAGCGGCCGCCGCGCGGCGCAAACCCGCACGGTCTACCTGCGGGATTTTCTCGCCCAATTACAACGCGAGCTCCCCGCCGCTCCCCCCTCAGTTCGTTGGTAATATATTATATTACCAACCGAGCGAGCGAGTGGAGTGGTTTAGTCGGTGGGTCCGGCCCGCGCCATCCTTCCCTCGACTAAAGTAAAGGCCGCGGTCTGGCGGGGGAAGGAGTGGCTGGTGGTAAACACGGGACGGCAGGCCAGGCGTCGAGCGGAAAGTAGGGCGGGTCCGGGCGCGGACAAGATTCTAACAATCGGCTCAATCTGCTAGGCAGTTAAGGCCATAAGCGTTGCGCGTTGGTAAAAAAACTCGCCGCTCAAGCGCTCGCCGGCCCATAAAGCGCTCGCTCGCTGCCGTGATCGCTTGATTAAATATTGCGTTCGATCCTCGGCCGAGCTGATTTAAAAAATCTGCAATTTTTATTAATATGGCCAACCCCCTCGCTATTCGTCCCACCGGTGCGCTCGATTTTCTGTCTCTGGGCGCCCTCGTGCACCGCCTCGATCCTGGCATCATACCCTTTCGCAAGGCGCAGCACTGCGATATTCATGTCAGCGGGGGGGAATTCAATGTAGCCGCTAATCTCTCCGATTGTTTTCGCCTCAAGACGGGCGTCGCCTCGGCTATGGTTGATTATCCGGTGGGTGATTTGATTGCGGAGCGCGTGCGCGCGATGGGGGTAACCCCTTTTTACAAAAAATTTAAACACGACGGCGTCCGCGGACCCAACATGGCCACCGTATATTCTGATCGTGGACAGGGCGTGCGCGGCCCGGTCGTTTTTTATAATCGCAGCAATGAGGCTGCCGCCCAGCTCAAGGCGGGTGATTTCAATTGGGCAGAAATCTTTGGGGGTGTGGTTCGCTGGTTTCACAGCGGGGGCATTTTTGCGGCGCTCTCAGACACCACGGGCGAGTTGATCGTCGAGGCGATGCAAGCCGCCAAGGCTGCCGGCGCGGTGACCTCCTTTGATTTAAATTACCGCCAGAAATTGTGGGATATCTGGGGTGGCCAGACCAAGGCGCTCAATGTGCTGGGTCGGATCGTCGAACACGTCGATGTCCTCGTGGGCAATGAAGAAGACTTACAAAAGGGCCTCGGCATCGAGGGTCAGGATGTAGAGAGCAAGGGTAAGCTCGATCCGTCCGCTTTTTATGCGGTGATTGATCAAGCGGTGAAGAAATTTCCCAAGGTTAAAGCCGTCGCGACCACATTGCGTGAAGTGCATTCTACGAATCGCCATACGTGGGGCGCGGTCGCTTGGATCAAGGGCCAAACCTATCAATCCCCGATGTGCGAGCTTGATGTCGTCGACCGAGTTGGCGGCGGCGACGGTTATGCGGCCGGCTTTATTTATGGATTATTGACCGGCGCCTCCGAACAAGAGGCCGTTAATCTTGGCTGGGCGCATGGAGCACTGCTCACCACTTTCCCCGGTGATACCAGCATGGCGACCCTGGAGCAGGTGCGCGCTTTTGCCCAAGGTGGCTCCGCTCGCATCCAGCGCTAAGTGGTGGGGCCAAGGTGTGGATGGGCGTTCACCCTGGCGCTGGGCTCGCCTGAGCTGAGCGCTAATTTCGGCTTCCGCTGCTGCGGGTGGCGCCTTAGCGTGGACGACTATGAGTAACCCGGTTCGGCCCACTTTTATTTTATCCCGCGCCGGGTGGCGTGAAACCACCATCTTGTTGGCCGTTGCGGGGCTCGTCCCATTTTTGGTTCACCTGCTGCCGTGGTCCGGGCATCGACCACTGGGCGTTTATCTATTGCCCGTATTTTGGACAACTTTTGTGGCAGTTTATTTTCGGGGCCCGTTCATCGGCTTGCTCGTAGGGTTAGTCACTCCCGTGATTAACCTGCTGGTGACCGGTTTGCCGGTCTCGACGAGCCTCATGGCCATGAGTCTA
>SXZN01000237.1 GCA_005787865.1 Opitutaceae bacterium
CAGGGGGCGATCTTGGCGCCATCTATAATTTTCACCAACCTTGCTCAAGACATAGACGCCGCGCCCAGGCTGGCCATTTTGCAAACCGCCCAAGATAAAGATCTCGTTCCCCACTTGGGTGCCGGCGGTATAGCCCAGCGTCACGGGGGCATCGGGAATTTTTTCCCAACGCTGGGTGGTCGGTTCAAATGCATGGGTCGTGGCGCTAAATATTTTTTTCGTCCAATGGCCTTTGCTGCCGGCCCAATAAACTCCGCCGATCAGAATTAAGCGGCCATCGATCACCCCGGTTGCGTAGCCATCGCGGGGCTCGGGCAGCGGGGTGGATTCTTGCCAGACGATCGCCGCGCTGGGGGTTGCGGCGGGCAGCGTGATGGCGATGACTGGGCTGAGGATGAGCACGCGGCACCACCGCGTGAGTGGGCCGCTGACAGAGTTGAAAAACTGGGGGGATTTCATGGGTGGATTGGGTCTTGCACTGCGGGTTTTTTTTGGACTGCAGCTAGTCGCAGAATTTATTAGCCGACGGCGGCGTTCAGTCGCGCTGTTCTTCCGTCAGTTTGGCGCCTTCACCTTCGGGGAGACCGTCGCGGAAGGTGCCGAACCAGCGGTCAAAGGGAATCGTGCTTTCACCGTAATTGCACTCGAAGTACCGATGATGAAGGTAATGAAAATAAGACCCCGTGGGGAGTTTGCCGTTGAGGATTGGACCTTCGAAGCCATGATGGCCCCCAGCCGGCCCCAGCGCGGCGTGTTGGAGATTAAATAAAAAATGAAACGGGTGCGACGGTATTACCCAGTGAATAAGTACGACGCTCAGATAAAGAATGGTCTCCACGGGATGCATGGCCATGCCGGACCAGGGATTGGGATTAATGTTTTTATGGTGGAGATAATGCACGGAGCGGTAGAGCGGCTGCCAGTGAATGAGACGATGCACCCAGTAAAAATGAAATTCGCGCCAGAAAGGAATGAAGAAAAGCCAGAGCACAAAATAACCGGGGTGGCGGCTCCATTCCAGACCAGGGATGTGGTGATTAGCGTAGAGCCAGAGGGTGCCGACTTCGTAAGCGGTCCAGATGAGGCCGGCCACGCCGCAGGTCCAAAAAATATTGTCGTACACTTGGTCGCGAAAAAGGAAGAGGCGGCTGTTTCGGGCTGGCCAGTTGGCATCATATTTCCCCTGCGTACCTTCGCGTTTCAGAATATAAAGATGCAGGTAGTAGCCACCGTAGTAGAGCCACATGAGGACCAGATTTCTGGCGTAAATCTGACCGATCCAGTCGGCGGAAAATTGCGTACAGCGCGCGAGATCCGGTTGCGTGAGGAACCACGAAACGGCGGAGATCGCGAGCAGGAGGACATTGATGGGCCAGAGAAATCCTGGGTAGCTCACCAACCAGCGGCCGACGGCGGCGAGGCGTAACGGCCAAATGAAGAGCGGCGCGTAACGAATCGGGTAGGGCGGGCGCCATTCTCCTTTCGCGTTGCGCGCGGCGGAGGGGAGCGGGGCTGACTCAGGCGGAGGGGGCTCGACTGACATTACGGTGGAGCTTGGCGAGCCTGTGCTTCAACGCAAGAAATCGCCGCGGCGCCCGCTCACGCTGGCAATGCGAACGGGGTCCTCGCCAATTTTAATTCTGCTAACGCCTACAGTTGGAAATTTGTGACTACGACGTCGGGGATCACCGGTTTTTCTGCTGGGGCCTTCCAGTATGCTCCGGATTATTTTTATAACGGCCTCGACGTTGGACACTTCTTAGTTTCGCAAACCGGGAACGATCTTTATCTGAACTTCACCCCGGTCCCTGAACCAACGACATGGGTGCTGTTATCACTGGGCTTGAGTAGCGTGTTGCTGAGCCTACGCCGGAAATCGCGGGCTCGCGTAGTCGAGTAACGCGGTTCTGAGCCAGAGCGGCTGATGCAGCTTTAGGGCGCGCTGGCTCTATCTAATGCCGCGAGGGCCGCTGGATCTAAATGAAGCCGCGTAGCGGCGAGTAAACTCATCAGCTGATCGACGCTCGTTGCACTGGTGATCGGTGCGGTGAGCCCCGGGCGGGTCAGCAGCCAAGCTAAGGCAATTTGCGCGGGCGTTGCTTCATAACGTGCAGCCAAATCGAGCAATGCCGCAATAATGCGAAAGCCGCGGGGATTGAGGAATTTTTCTACCTCAGGGCGGCGTTTACTTGGCGCGAGCGTGGCATCGGCACCATATTTCCCAGTGAGAAAACCACTGGCGAGCGAACCGTAGCAGATGACCCCAAGCTGCTCCTGCTGGCACAGGGCCGCGAGCGAGCCTTCGAATTCAGTGCGTTCGTAGAGATTATATTTGGGCTGGAGCGTCTGGTAGCGCGGCAGTTGCTCCTTGGCGCTCAATTGTAAAGCACGGGCCAAACGCGGGGCAGTGAAGTTCGAGGTGCCGATCGCGCGAATTTTGCCGGCGCGCAACAGGGCGGCATAAGCGGTCAAAGTCTCTTCGAGCGGAATAGCGGTATCATCGAGGTGCGATTGATAGAGATCGATCTGCTCAACTCCTAGGCGCTGCAGTGAGCCCTCGACCGAGGCCAGAATATGTTGGGCGGAAAGGCCCGATTGGGCCGGACCCATCAGGCCGCCCACCTTGGTCGCGAGGAGTACGGAGGAACGGCGGCCACTGCGTTTTAGCCAGCGGCCAATGATGCTCTCTGAA
>SXZN01000238.1 GCA_005787865.1 Opitutaceae bacterium
CTGGTTTCGACCGTTTTACTACACGTACCTCAAGTACGTGCTCCCAACCGTGGCGGGAATCATTACCGGCGACCGCTCAGCTTACGAATATCTTTGCGGATCGATTGAACAGTACCCCGATCGCAGCGCCATGTCAGAGGAGATTCGCCAAGCTGGTTTTAATTCGGTCCGCGCCCTGCCCCTCAGCTTTGGAATCGTGGCGCTACACGAAGCACGCGCTTAGTCGCCCTGAGAATTAGTTAAAGGACTTGCCGCAACCGCAAGTGCTCTGTGCGTTGGGGTTTTTTAATTCAAAGCCCTTGCCGTGAAGACCATCATCAAAGTCGATATTAGTACCGTCGAGATAAGCTAAGCTGGTCGGATCAACGAGCAATTGAACGCCTTCGCTCTCGAAGAGCTGATCACCCTCCTTGGTCAGATCAAATGACATCCCATACTCAAACCCTGAACAGCCGCCACTTTCGACGAATACGCGCAGTTTTTTTTGCGAATCACCCTGGGCGGTGAACATTGACTGCACTTGACGGGCGGCCCGTGGCGTGAGGGTAAGCATGCGGTTAAGATAGGCCTTAGAACTGGGCTGTCAACCGAGGCAAGGCGGGCCGATACCTTTTGTAGCAGGAATCGTGCAAATAGCGCGCTGTTTTCTTGCCACTCTTAAAAGTCGCCGTTTCCGTGGAAAGTGACCTTGCCTTCCCTCCAACACATTTTCGGCGAACTGCAGTACGAGCTAATCCAAAAGCTCGCGGAAGGGGGCATGGGGCTCGTCTACGAGGCAGTGCAAAAGGGCCCGGGTAATTTTCGCAAATCTGTCGCGATAAAATTGATTCGGGAGGAATACTCCACGATTTCCGAGTTTCAAAAAAACTTCATTGGCGAGGCCAAGCTCGTGGCTGACTTAATCCACACGAATATCGTTCAGACCTATCACCTCGGTCAAGTTAACGGTCAGTACTATATGACCATGGAATATGTCCGGGGCATAAATTTAGAACAATTTATCAATCGGCATAGTGAATTAAACCGTTTGGTGCCGCTCGATCTTGCCGTCTTCATCGCCTCGCGCGTCTGCCGCGGCCTAAGTTATGCGCACGACAAAAAAGACCGCCAGAACCGTCCACTGGGAATCGTCCATCGCGATGTTAATCCCAAAAATGTCATGCTCGCGATGGAAGGCGACGTAAAGCTAACCGACTTCGGTATCGCGAAGGCGCTTGACCTTATGTATAATGAGGAAGGTAAAATCATTTCGGGCAAAGATGAGTATCTTTCCCCAGAAGGTGCGAGTTTCGCCGTTACGGATAGCCGAGCAGATCTCTTCTCCCTCGGAGTAGTTATGAGCGAAATAATTCTGGGTAAAAATATTTTTCGCGGAGCCGATCGCCCCCAATCTCGGCGCAATATTTTAACCCTACCGGTGCCCGACTTCACTACCCTGCGCCCTGACCTCGAAGCCAAACTGGCGGCCATCATGCAGAAGACACTCCAGCGTGATCGGGAGCAACGCTACCAGAGCGCCGCCGCGCTGCTGACCGATCTAGAGCTCTACCTCTACAGTGATCGGTATGGTCCGACCAATGAAAAACTCGCGGTTTATCTCGCCGAAATTTTTCCGGTTGCCCAATTTGGCGCCACCCCCGCCGTCCCGCATTCTTTTCGTCCGGCCACCCGCGCTCAGCCTTAGGCCCTTGTCACATGAGTGGTCCCGGACTCCAACAAGGCTTTCAGCAGCGGCAGACGCAGCAGCTCATGCTGGCGCCGCAAATGCAGCAGTCCTTAAAAATACTGCAAGTTGCCGCGCTCGACCTGCGCGCGACCATCCAAGAAGAATTACAGTCCAACCCTACCCTCGAAGAACAACCGATGGCTGACGTTAGCCTGGAGAAATCAGCTACCAGCAGCGATGACACCGCTACCCCGAACGACGATCCGCGCGAAGCCATGGATTTCTCCAAAGATTTCCAAGTCTTAGAAAAATTGGGCCAAGACTGGAAAGATCACCTGACCGATACCGGTGGGGTGCGCCCGAACACCGGGGAAGAAGATAAACGGCGCCAACATTTCTTCGACTCGTTAACGATCGAAACCTCGCTGCCGCAGCATCTGATACAGCAAGCCGAATTCACCGACCTCCCCGCTACACACTTAGAGGCCTTGCGCTTTCTGATCGGAAGTCTGGACGACCGTGGCTACTTGACCGCCTCCCTCCCAGACCTCGCGCTGCTGGCGAATCTCTCATTAGAAGCCATCCAAGCCGCCGCTCAGCGGCTCAAAACTTTTGACCCAGCCGGCATCGGGGCGGAAAATCTAGCCGACTGTTTACTGATCCAACTGATCCAAAAAGGACGCGGCAAATCAGTGGCCGCCCGCATCATTCGCGACTATATCGGATTACTCATGCGACGCCGCATCCCTGAGTTGGCCCGTAAAACGGGTCTCTCACTCGAAATTATCCAGACGGCCATCGAAGAAATCAGCACCCTAGACCCTGCTCCCGGTCGCCAGTTTGCGGCCGATAGCAACCGCGTGGTGATCGCTGATGTGACAGTGGAAAAAGACGGCGCGGATTGGAAAATTATTCTCAATCAAGATTATATTCCCCGCCTTCGTCTCAGTAACACTTACAAAGCCCTCATTGCCCAAGGTCATTTAAATAAGACCGAAAGCGACTACCTTCGCGAAAAGCTCCGCTCTGGGAAATTTATCATTAACGCGATCGAGCAACGTCAGCGCACTATCGAGCGCATCACCCGCGAAATCATTAAGCACCAACGGGAGTTTTTTGATGGAGGGGTCGCTAAATTAAAGCCCCTCACGATGACCCAAATCGCCGACCTCATCGGCGTGCACGAAACCACCGTAAGTCGAGCCTTGGCCAATAAATATATCCAGACCCCTCACGGGATTTTCCCGATGAAATATTTTTTCACCTCCGGCTATCAATCGGCGGCCGGTGAAGCGGTGGCCAATACGAGCGTGAAAGAAATTATTGCCGACACGATTGCGAGCGAAGATCCCGGCCACCCCCTCAGCGACCAAGAAATTGTCGGAATTCTTCAGGCCAAGGGCCTCAAGCTAGCCCGACGCACGGTGGCCAAATATCGCGAAGGCTTGGGCCTTTTGCCCAGCAATCTTCGCCGACGTTACGATTGAAGCGCTCGAGACCAGCGCCGTTGAGCCCAGCCTAGCCGCCCGCGGCGGCGACCGATTGATCATGCACTTTAGCCGCCTCTTTGACTGTCTTGACTAAATCAGCCAATGAAACCGGCTTGAGCAGATAGCGATAAAGCGCCGCCTCATTCACGCTGCGCAAAAGCATTTCTGGCTTCATGTAGCCCGTCACCAGCACCCGCTGCATGTGCGGATACTCCTCGCGAGCATCGACAAGAAAACTCAGGCCGTTTCCCCCGGGCATGAGGTGATCGCAGACCGCCACTTTAAAAGATTTCTTGTGTAAAATAAAATTCGCCTCTCGGGCACTGGTGGCCATCGCGATCTCGAAAAAAGTTGAAAGCGCCTCGGCGTAGAGCCCGAGCAACGATTGCTCATCATCGATGAGTAAAATAGCCCCTAAGTTACTTGATGGGACTGGGCTCGGTGTCGTCATGGGGTGATAACTGGGTAGCCATGATGGGTTGGCAAACTCAAAGCACGCCACGCACCGCGCTCTCTTTGGTTTTGGTTTGCCTGCGGTCAGGCCGACGCTTTCTTATCTGCACTGGCATGGAATTTTCCGATCTAAACGCTGCCGCCCGCGCCGGTACCTGGGCGCAATGGCCACCCGAGCTGCTGACGCCTGATCTGCTCAGCCGAGAAAATGCCTCAGGCAATACCCCCCTCCATCTTGCGGCTAAATATGGCACCCTCATTCAGTTGCCCCCCGCCGCCCTAAGTAAAACTCAGCTTCTGCGGAAAAATCATGCCGGCTATACTCCCCTGCATCTCGCCGCACGCCACGGCTTCCTTGGCCAGATTCCGCCGACCCTCCTGACCCACGAAAATCTTTTGAACCGCTCTAACAGCGGTTACACGCCCCTGCATCTAGCTGCGGCCAACGGCACCCTCAGCCAACTGCCAGCGGAATTGCTTTCGCTAGCGGTCATGCTGACGCCCAACGACTCAGGCAATACTCCCCTCCACGAGGCCGCAGAAGCGGGCACCCTCGATCATTTCCCCCCAGAATTCATGACCCAGCCCAGCCTGCTTACTCCAAATATGGGAGGCGAGACTGTGTTGCACGTCGCCGCCTTTAATGGCCATCTCGACCAAATTCCGATGCAGTTTCTTACCGCTGATGCGCTCCTGCGCAAGACCATCAACCAAGACACTTGCCTCCATGCCGCGACCATTGCCGGTCGTCTCGACCAAACTCCGCTGGCCGTGCTCACCCCTGAAAACTTAGCCATTCCGAGTAAATCCGGCCTCACCCCCCTCCACGCGGCCGCTGAATCTGGCGCGATTAGTCAACTCCCCGTGGCAGGCCTAACTCTCGCCGGTCTCAGCGTACGCAACGATTTCGGGGATACCCCGTTGCATGCGGCCGCGCTCGAAGGGCATCTCCTGCGCATTCCCCGAGCGTTACTCAACGAGCAGACCCTCACGATCCGCAACTACAACGGCAGCACCCCCCGCGACGCGGCTATCAGCCGTGGCTACACCCATCAATTGCCCGAAGAATTAAGACCTAAAGCACTGAGTGCTTGGCAAAAATTTATCCGCCGCTTTTCATAAATCAGCCCAGCGCGTGATCATAATATAAATTACCCGCACAGCTTCCCAGCCTTCCCGAATTATTTCCCGTATGAATACATCCATCACCGCCATCACCGCCCGCGAGATCCTTGATTCGCGCGGCAATCCTACCATTGAAGTCGACGTTAAGCTCGCTTCCGGCCACACCGGCCGCGCCGCCGTACCCTCCGGTGCCTCCACCGGTGAACACGAGGCCCTCGAGCTACGCGATGGGGATAAAAATCGCTATCTCGGTAAAGGCGTCCTCCAGGCGGTCGCGAATGTTAAAAATAAACTAGCGCCTGCCCTAGCTGGCATGGATGCCACTAACCAAATTGGGGTCGATCGCGCCATGCTCGCCCTTGATGGAACCCCCACCAAAGCCAAATTGGGCGCCAACGCTATCCTCGGCGTCTCGATGGCAACGGCGCACGCGGCCGCGGCTGCCTGCGGTCTGCCACTCTATAAATATCTCGGCGGTCCCAACGCCAAGGTTCTCCCCGTGCCGATGATGAATATCATGAACGGTGGCGCGCACTCCGATGCGCCGATCGATTTCCAAGAATTCATGATCATGCCCACCGGCGCTAAATCTTTTCGCGAAGCCTTGCGCATGGGGGCAGAAGTTTTTCACGCGCTCAATAAGACTTTGAAAGATAAAGGGCTGGCGACCGCGGTGGGCGATGAAGGCGGTTTTGCCCCGAAATTGGCCTCCACCGAAGCGGCCTTGGATGTGATCGCCCTCGCCGTAAAAACGGCCGGCTATAAGTTAGGCAAAGACATCAACCTCGCCCTCGACGTCGCCGCCTCAGAATTTTACGTCAAAGAAAA
>SXZN01000239.1 GCA_005787865.1 Opitutaceae bacterium
CCAAGAGCTTTTGCTTAATACGCCTGCGCTTAAAGTAATGTAGGATTTCGGGCATCACCCGACTGCCTTAGCGGCGACCTTGGAGTCCTTGCGCGCGCGTTTCCCCCAGCACGTTATTCATGCGGCCTTTGAGCCGCGGAGTAATACTTCGCGCACTAAAATCATGCAGGCTGGCTTTATGCGTGCGCTGGCGTTGGCGGATGAGGTTTATCTCGGCGCAGTGGCTCAGACCAATAAACTCAAAGCGGAAGAGCGCTTTGATGCGGACGCAGTGATTCAGTTTCTTGATACGCAAGGGGTCCACGGACATACCGCCGCAACGAATGCCGCGTTGTTGGCGACAATTTCTGCGCAAGTAAAAGCTACGCAGGGACGGTCGCAGCTCGTGGTCTTTTTCACCAACGGATCCTTCGATGGAATCATACAGCAATTCGCGGCTGGAGCCAAAGGGTAGGCCCGAGCCCGCCCGGTTTACTGCGCTTGTTTCGCAGTCTTGTATTCGGCGGGCTTTTGGCCCTTCGGCAGCGCGAGCAAATCGTAATCGTGGTAGTCTGTGATCGTCACTTGCGCGAATTCACCGACCGGTAAATTTTTAGGCACATAGACGCGACCGTCAATGTCGGGGGCATCAGCCTCGCCGCGGGCTACTCCCGCTTCTTCTACGAGCACTTTTATGGTCTGGCCAACATAGCTTTTGGAAACCGTCGCCGCGATCTGCTGCTGGAGGGCCATGGTCTGATGCCAGCGAGCTTCTTTTACTTTGGCGGAGATTTGGTCGTCCATCTTGGCGCCGCGCGTGCCTTCTTCCTGGGAATAGCGAAAAACACCGAGCCGCTCAAATTTGGTTTCTTCAATGAAGGTGCAGAGTTCGGCGACATCCGCATCCGTTTCGCCGGGGAAACCCACGATAAAGGTGGTGCGGATCGCGATGCCCGGGATGCCGGCGCGAATGCGACTGATGAGCGCGCGGATATAATCACCGCTCGTTTCGCGCTGCATGCGTGCGAGCATCGCGTCACTGATATGCTGCAGAGGAATATCAATGTAGCGGGCTACCTTCGGACAGGCCGCGATCGTCTTGATGAGCTCATCACTCCAGTGCGCCGGGTGGGTGTACAGCAAGCGAATCCAGAAATCGCCTTCGATGGCGTTCAGTTCGCGCAGTAAGGTGGTGAGGGCGCTGCCGCGGGAAGAGTCAACCGGCGTGCGGGGGTTCGGGCGCTGCTCCCAGGTGTCCATGCCGAAGAAAGTGGTATCTTGGGAGATCAGGTTAATTTCTTTAACCCCGTTCTTCACAAGCTGGCGGGCTTCCTTGACGACGCTCTCGATGGTGCGGCTGCGATGCCGGCCGCGGATCTGCGGAATAATGCAGAAGGTGCACGGGTGATTGCAGCCTTCCGCAATTTTAATGTAGGCGAAATGTTTGGGCGTGAGCCGAAAGCGCGGGGTATCGTAGTCCGGAATATAGGTGGACTTGCCCTCAATGAAATTGGCGGGCGCGTCGCTCTTGCCGCGGGCCTTAGCGTAAATTTCCTCAATAATCGAAGCTACCTTGGTGATTTGATCGAGACCGATGAAGGCATCGACTTCATCGTGTAAGGAGGTTGAGAGATCTTTCGAGAAACGCTGAGCCATGCAGCCCGCGACGATCAACTTTTGCTCCTGGCGGCGCTTCGTCATGCCGCGGCTCTGGTGAACTTCCAGAATATGGCTGAGGGATTCTTCTTTGGAGGAATCGATGAAGGAGCAGGTATTAACAATGACCACATCGGCCTTTTCCGCTTCGGGAATAACTACCATCCCAGCTTGGTGCAAATGCCCGACCATGATCTCGCTATCCACGAGATTTTTGGCGCAACCGAGAGAGATGAGGCTGACTTTGATCATATCCTGGGAGGAGAACTCGTGAGCCGGTCGTCGGGGGAGGGGTCGAGAGAATGGCGACAGCCGGCGGCAAGAGCGGGCGCGAAGAATAAAAAACGGCGGTCAGAGACCGCCGCGGCAGAACGTGCGTCGACCTCGAGCTGTTACTTCTTGCTCTTGGACTTAGCGGCAGCCTTCAGGAGGGCGTTGTGGCGCTTGTGGTAGGCCACGCGGCGTTTCTTTTTGATGTGCTTGTTGAATTGTTGTCCCATAAGAGTGAAAAGTGAAAGGGAGAGTTGTTTGGATTATCGGGCGAGAGTCAAGCGTGGTCAGGCTGGCTCAATAGCGGGTCAAAGTGGGGTCGATTTCCTGCGCCCAAGCATCAATTCCGCCGGCAACGTTGGTGGCTTGGTCATAGCCCTTGCTGCGTAGGAACTGCGTCACGCGTTCGCTGCGACTACCATGGTGACACATTAGCAAAATGAGCTGATCTTGGGGCAGGGTGGCGAGGTTTTCAGGGATTTGGCGCATCGGGATAGGCTGACTACCCGTGACGGCACAAATCGCGACCTCATGTGGCTCGCGAACGTCAACTAGGAGGGCTCCTTGGCGAAGGTAGTCAGCGGCGGTAGTGACATCAATTTCTAGGGGCAGGGCCATGGATTAAGCGGCCTAAAATGGGACCCAAGAGGTAAAAAGCAACCGCCAGTTCGCCGTTGACGCTGACGTTGAGCGTTAAATTCTAGGTTATGCCTGAACGTTTCGTTGTCATCATGGCCGGTGGTCGCGGAGAGCGATTTTGGCCCCAAAGCCGCCTCGCTACGCCTAAACATTTGCTATCGATTGTGGGTGATCAGCCGATGCTCACGCAGACGGTCGACCGAGTGATGGGGGTGGTGCCTCGTGATAATATTTTTGTCCTCACCACGCAGGCCCAGTTGGAGGGCTGTCGGCGCGCTTGTCCGAATTTACCTTCGGCTAATATTGTAGCGGAGCCGATGGGACGAGACACGGCGGCAGCCACGGGGTTGGCCTTGCTGCTCGTCAAGCAACGTAATCCCGAAGCTACCTTTGCGATGTTGCCGGCTGATCATGTCATCCATGATGTGGTGGAATACCAGAAACTGCTGAAGGTTGCTTTTGATTCGGCGGAGGCGGCTGACCTACTGGTCACGATTGGAGTGAAGCCGCTCGGGCCCGATACTGGCTTTGGCTACATTCAACAGGGCAGTTTGTGGCGCGAGCTGAGTGGCCACCGCGTGATGGCGGTTAAGCGTTTCGTGGAAAAGCCCGATTTAGCTACGGCGAAAGGTTATCTCGCGACGGGGGAATATTTCTGGAACGCCGGCATGTTTGTGTGGCGGGTACCTGTGGTAGAGGCAGCCTTCAAGGCCCATGCGGCCGAACTCTATGCGGGGTTGGCGCAACTGGAGGCGGCGGCTAAATCGACGGGCGGTTGGGCGGCTGCTTTGACGGCGGTTTACCCCACGCTCAAAAAAATCTCGGTTGATTATGCGTTGATGGAGAAATCGACTAATGTGGTCGTGGTGCCTGCTAGTTTTGACTGGGATGATGTGGGGGCATGGCCCGCGATCGCTAAACATTTTACCCCAGATGCGGCGGGCAATGTTCTCCGCGGTACGGCCATGGTTGAGGCGGGGCGCGATAATATCGTGGTCAGTGCGGATGGTCACCTGACTGCCGTGATCGGGGTGAGTGACCTTGTGGTGGTGCACACCCCCGAAGCCACGCTCGTGGTTCATAAAGATAAAGCGCAGGAAATTAAGGCGCTGTTGAAGCGACTCGCCGACGATGCCGCGCTTAAGAAATTTTTGTAAACGATGCGCTGTCTCGGCATCGATTACGGTACCAAGCGGGTGGGCCTAGCGCAGGGGGATGACCTCGGCGTAGCCACGCCGCTCCCGGCATTAGTCGAGATCGAGGCGGATGCGCGCTGGGCTAAGTTGAGGGAGATCATTCAGCAGCGTCGGATTACTGATTTGGTGTTGGGTTATCCTTATAATATGGATGGATCAGTGGGTTTTAAAGCAAAGGAAGTGGATGCCTTTGCGGGCAAGTTGAAGGCGCAGTTTAATTTGCCGGTGCACCTCGTTGATGAAACGCTCACAAGTTACGCGGCTGAGTCGACCATCGCAAAAAAATCTCGGCGCGAGGTGCGTGACTCCGGTCTGATCGATTCCCGCGCGGCTTGTTTGATTTTGCAGGATTTTCTTGATCAGCGAATACCCCCGGCTATCCCGAGCTGAGTTTTTTAAATATCTCCGGCTTGCGGAGAGTTGGGGTGGTCGGCACGATCACGTTGATGAAATCACGCTCGTCTGCTCAGGTGCCGCGCTGGAAATGCATCTGTGCCTATGATGGCACGACCTTCCACGGCTGGCAGAGCCAAGAGGGCGGCAATACGATTCAGGATTTAATTGAGCGACAGCTGCGCAAGATTTTGGGCGAGCGTATTCGGCTCGAGGGCAGTGGCCGCACCGACTCGGGGGTCCATGCGTTGGGGCAAGTATTTCACTTCGATGCAGCGTGGTCACATGGCGGCGAGAAATTGCGACTGGCTTTGCAAAGCGGTCTACCGCGCACGATCCAATTAAAAACTATCCGGCGGGTCGCCGCCGATTTCCACGCGCGTTTTGCCGCACGGGGAAAGGTTTATCGCTACCATATTTATTTAGGCGAAGCGGATCCCTTTACGCTGGCCTATTGTTGGTCGCTGAATCGCGAGCTCGATTGGCCGGCGGTGTTGGCGGCGGCGAAGGTCTTGCGCGGCAAACACGATTTTTGGGCTTTTTCGGGAGAGAATGATCGAACGTATGAAACCACCGTGCGCGATCTGCGGCGGCTCGAAGTAGTCCGTCGCGGGCGAAAGGTCACTTTCACTTTTGAGGCGGATGGGTTTCTTTATAAAATGGTCCGCAGCTTAACGGGAGCGTTGGTGAGTGTGGGGGTGGGTAAATTGACGGCGGCCGAATTGGCGGGGTTAATTAAAACGCGCCGGCGAGTGCCGGCGGTCGTGACCGCGCCGCCCCAAGGATTATTCATGGTGAAGGTAATTTATTGAGGCGATGACGATCACGTTACCCCGCAGTTGGCGCGATTCACTCGACGTGGTTTTTCCGCGCAGTTGCGTGCATTGTGCCGGCTTGGTGGACGACGGTGAACTGCGGCATCTGTGTAGCCGTTGTACCCAGCAACTTTTTATCGTGACGGCGCCGCACTGCACGACTTGTGGGCATCCGTATTTTGGCGAGATGGCAGTGAACCGACTGTGTCCCCACTGCGAGGCACTCGTGCCCTGCTTTGGGGCCGGCAAGACGGCGGTGCTGCTCAAAGGTCCGGGCCGCGCTTTAATCCATGCGTTGAAGTATCACCATGCGCTGCAAGTGCTGGAAGATATCACGGCTATCATGGCGATGGTCCCAGACTATGCGGATTATTTGCGCGGGGCGGTGCTGGTGCCGGTGCCGCTGCATCCGCGGAAATTGCGCGAACGGCGCTACAATCAGAGTTTATTATTGGCTGAATGTTGCGCCCAAGTGGCAGGCCCTACGACCGGAGTGCAGGAATTACTTTGCCGCGTGGTAGATACGGTATCGCAAACTCACTACGATCGGCTGGCGCGACAGAAGAACCTTAAAAATGCCTTTGCTTTGGCTCCCACCGCCGCCATTAATCCGACCCAACGTTACCTCTTGGTTGATGATGTTTTTACTACTGGTTCTACGCTCAATGCTTGTGCGACTGTTCTGCGTCGTGCCGGGGCAGCGCAGTTGGATGTCATCACCTTCGGGCACGGTTAAATTTTATCTATGAGTCACTTCGCAAAACCAAAATTATCAACGGTTAAGAGCGCTAAGACCAAAAAGAGCGTTAACACTGAAGGGCTGTGGACCAAGTGCCCGCTCTCGGGCGAGATCGTCTTCAATAAAGATCTCGAGCAGAATCTCATGGTGGTGCCCTCCAGCGGCTATCATTTCCCCATCGGCTCGCGGGAGCGCATCACTAGCCTAGTAGACGAGGGCACGTTTGAAGAATTTGATGCTCAGGTAAAATCTGGGGATCCGCTCAAATTCGTAGATTCGGCCGCCTATCCAGATCGGATTAAGCGGTACGAAAAAGATAGCGGACTGCCTGAGGCGGTCATTTGTGGTTTAGGTAAAATGCAGGGCATTTTGGTGTCATTAGCCGTAATGGATTTTCGTTTTTGTGGTGGCGCCATGGGCGCAGCCGTCGGTGAAAAAATTACGCGAGCCATTGAGCGGGCGCTCAAGAAAAAAGCCTCCTGCATTATCATCAGTTCCTCGGGTGGCGCGCGCATGCAGGAGGGAATTTTCAGTCTTATGCAAATGGCCAAAACCAGCGCGGCCTTGGGTCGGCTCGCTGAGGCGAAATTGCCTTTTATTTCAATTTTAACCTATCCGACTACGGGTGGGGTGACCGCCAGTTTTGCGACGCTCGGTGATATTATTTTGGCTGAACCCGGTGCGCTCATCGGTTTTGCGGGGGCGCGGGTAATTAAGGAAACAACGAAACAGACCCTCCCGGCGGGGTTTCAGACGGCCGAATTTTTGCTGAAGCACGGATTGCTCGACCAAATTGTCAGCCGCTTGGAAATGCGGAGTCGCGTGATCTCCTTATTGCAGGCCTTGCATGTCCATCATCAGGCGACTCGCTCGGTGAAGAGTGCGGATCTGGTGACAACGGCGTGAGTTCGTGCAACGTTCGACGTTCCATTGTGGACGTCAGCACTTCTTATGAGCGTCACGCCTGATCGGAAACAATCGTTAGGTCTCAGCGTCGATGCTGAGATCTCGGCCTTTTCTGATTACGCGGCCGTCACCGCTTATCTCTATGCCCAAAAGGCGCGGGGGCCGAAATTTGGCGTAGAGCGGATGCGTCGGTTGGCCGCGGCGTTGGGGCATCCCGAACGAAGCTACCCGGTGATTCATGTGGCCGGCACGAACGGTAAGGGCTCGGTCTCGGCCATGCTCGACGCTATTTTTCAGGCCGCCGGTTGGCGGACGGGACTTTTTACTTCGCCTCATCTGGTGCAACTGGGGGAGCGCGTGCAAGTCAACCGGCAGATACTCACGGCGGAGGAGATGATCGCTTATACGAATGAAGTCCGCGCGACTTGTGCTGCCGCTGGCGTCGCGGTGGGCGCGGAGGATTATCCCACTTTTTTTGAGTTCATGACCGCGATGGCATTTTTGCAATTTAAGCGTCAGGGGGTGGATCTGGCCACGATCGAGGTGGGGATGGGCGGACGGTTGGACGCGACCAATGTTGTCGAGCCGCTCGTCACGGTTATCACGTCCATTGGACTCGATCACTGCGTTGAACTCGGCGCTACTTTTGAGGAGATTGCACGGGAGAAAGCGGGGATCATCAAGCCGGGTCGGCCCATCGTGTTGGGGCGAGTACCGCTCGTGGCAGAGCAGGTTATTCGGGCGATCGCCGCTGAGCGGGGGGCGGTGGTACATTCCGTGCGCGAAATTTTCGGGGAGGATTTGGATCGGTATCCCCAGACTAATTTGGCCGGTGATTATCAGCGCTGGAATGCGGCTACGGCGGCGTTGGTAGCGCAGGTCATGCCAGCAGCGTGGCGACTGACGGCGCCGGTAATCGCGCAAGGGTTAACCCAGGTTGATTGGCCCGGGCGCTGGGAGTCGATCAGGCTGGAGGACCGTTTGCTCATTTTGGATGCCTCGCATAATCCGGAGGGGGTCGCGGTGTTGGCGGAAAATTTGCAGCAACTCATCGCCACCACGGGCCGCCGGCCGCTGATTGTCGCGGGAGCCTTGGGCGAGTTTCGCGCGCGAGCCATGCTGAAGGTGCTGCTGCGGTACGCGCAGGAAATTTATCTGGTTACGCCGCGCCAAGAACGGGCTTGTCCGGGGGAGGTCATGCGGGCTTTCGTCCCGGCGGCGGAGCGGCATCGCGTGCACGTGACCTCGCTCGAGCAAATTTTCCCTCAACCCGGCACTTGTGTCATCGGCCAGTCCACTGATGCAGTGGTCGTGACCGGATCAATTTATGTGCTCGGTGAGGTCATGGAGCGGCTCGCGCTTAAGCGGACCCTGCCGGTGTTGGGAGATAATCGTGGTTAGCTTCCCGCTTGTTTCTCGGGTGATCTGCTGCAAATCTCTCATTTCTCTGATGAAACCCCGACCATCATTTGCCGCTGCATTTAAAGGCAAGCGGGTGCTGATTACCGGGGGGCTCGGCTTTATCGGTTCGAATCTTGCGCGCCGGCTGGTGGGGTTGGGCGCGAAAGTCACCATTCTCGATAGTTTAATTCCAGAGTACGGCGGTAATCGGCGCAATGTGCACGGGATTGAAGGAAAGCTGTCGATTCATTTGGCGGACGTGCGTGATCGGCATAGTTTGCCAGAATTTCTACGCGGGCAGCATTTTCTGTTCAATCTCGCGGGGCAAACGAGTCACATGGACTCCATGACTGATCCGGAGACGGATTTAGATATAAATTGCCGCGCGCAGCTTACCTTGTTGGAAGCGTGTCGGCAGCATAATCCCAAGCTGCGCGTGGTATTTGCGAGCACGCGGCAGATTTACGGTCGGCCTGATTATTTACCGGTGGATGAGCAGCATCCGCTGCGGCCGGTGGATGTGAACGGAATTAACAAATTGGCGGGCGAGCAGTACCATTTGCTCTACAGTCAGGTCCACGGGGTACCGAGCACGGTCTTGCGGTTGACGAATACGATTGGTCCGCGCATGAGGGTGAAAGATGCGCGGCAGACTTTTGTTGGCGTTTGGCTTAAGCAAATTCTCGAGGGGCAGCCCATTGCGGTTTGGGGTGGGGAGCAACTGCGCGACTTTACTTTTGTGGACGATGCCGTGGAGGCATTCCTGCTGGCGGCGACGCATCCCGACGCCATTGGCGGAGTTTTTAATTTGGGGGGCCTCGGGCAGATTAGTTTGCGAGAGCTCGCGGCGACCTTGGTGGCCGTGGCGGGTACGGGCAGTTTTCAAGTACGGGCTTTTCCGGCTGCCCGTAAAAAAATTGATATCGGCGATTATTATTCTGATGGCCGCTTGATCGCCGCCACACTCGGGTGGCAACCGCGGACGACCATTAAGCAAGCGCTCACCAAGACTCTCGCCTATTATCGCCGAGAGTTGGCCCATTACCTTTGAGCTACCCGCGTAATCTTGCGCGCATGGTGAAATTATAATCCTGTCTCCTCGCCTTATGTCTTCTGCTTCCAGTTCGAAAATTTTGCCGGCTGATCCGAAAGCGACTTATCTCGCAGCGCAGGCGGCCATTGATGCCGCGATGCAGCGGGTCATGACTAGTGGGGTTTATATTATGGGACCTGAGTTGGTCGCCTTCGAAAAGGAATTTGCGGATTGGCTTGGGGTCAAAGAGGTGGTGGGCGTGGCCAATGGTACCGATGCCCTTGAGTTGGCGTTGCGGGCGATTGGGATTGGGCCCGGCGACAAAGTCTTGACGGTGGCCAACACGGTTACCGCTACGGTTTCGGCCATCGGCGCGACGGGCGCGACGGCGGAGTTCGTCGATATTGATCCGGCGACGATGCTGATCGATCTCGGAGCGGTCGAGACGCTGCTCGAGACGCTCCGTGATCCGACGATTAAGGCCATTATCCCGGTGCATCTTTACGGTCAGGCGGTGGATATGCCGCGGGTGATGGCGATCGCGGAGCGTTATCATTTGCAGGTAATTGAGGACTGCGCGCAGGCGCATGGTTCGCTCGTGGGTGGGAAAAAAGCGGGCGCGCGGGGGCATCTCGCGGCCTTTAGTTTTTATCCGACTAAAAATTTAGGCGCTTTGGGCGACGCCGGTGCGGTCGCGGGGCGCGATCCGCTGCTTCTAGCCCAAGTGCGGTTGTTGCGACAATATGGTTGGCGCAAGCGTTACGTGAGTGATTTGCCGGGGCGCAATAGTCGTCTTGATGAACTGCAAGCAGCCATTCTCCGCGTGCGCCTAACCCGGCTCGACACGGAGAATGCGCATCGCGCGGAATTAGCGCGCCACTATCTGACGGCCTTAGCGAATCTGCCGCTGCAGTTGCCTCTAGTGGCCACGGGGCGCACTCATACGTGGCATCAATTTGTCGTGCGCACGCCGCGGCGGGAGGAACTCAAGGCGCAGCTCGAGAGCAAAAATATTTTCTGCGGAATTTTGTATCCGGTGCCGGTGCATCGCCAACCGGCTTATCACAATGCGGCGTTGCATTTACCGCAGACGGAGCAGGCGTGTGCGGAGGTGCTCTCGTTGCCGTTGCATCCCGGGCTGACGATGGCCGACGTACTGCGAGTAAGTGACGCGGTCCGCGAATTTTTTACCGCGCGCTGACGTTCGGCGGTTAGGCCAACTTAATTAACTCAGCCGTCGGTGGGACGTCCTTGATAATCTGGCTCGGTTGGGGGCCAACGCCAAGATAGCGCAAATTTGGTAGCACGGCGGGTAATTGATCGCCGTAAGCTACCTGCACCAAGCTGCGCACCATCGCCGCGGTGTAGAGCTGCGCGTTCCGCGGTAAATCGGCAAAGCGGCGAATATTGGAGATGTCTTCACTCCAGCCGGCGTGCTGGGTGTAGATCGGCTTGAGTGTTTTGCGAACGGCCTCATTGCGGGGGACGTGTTGGTAGCGTTTACCCGCCGCATCTTGGTAGGCCGTGCAGATGAGTAATTTTTCGCCGCCACTCAGAGCGTCGATTTTGTTGATCATCAAATCTTGATAACCGCCGTAGCGCAGGACGTCGCCTTTCTCCACGGCATCGTACCAACCCACCATGCGTTGGCGGCCGGTGCTGGTCCCAAATTCTAATTGCTTTAGTTTGATGGTAAGGGGGGCCGCATCGTCCATCTGGGTGAGAAACGTGTGGGTGCCGACTTTAGTATCGTACGCCTTAGCCACGCCAAAGGTGTGGATGCGTTGGACTGGAATGCCGGCGCTCTCAAAAAATTCGGGCGTGTAGGTATGGGAAGCCGTGACGTTGGGCGAGAAGCCGTGACGTTTATCGAGCCAGTAGGCTTGGCCGAATTCGCCGATGACGGTGTGGCCCGCGGCGAGTTCGCGCAGCACGAGTTCGCGCACTTCACCGATATTTTTGGCGAGGGCGGTGCCGGCTTGCCAGTAAACTTCGGTCAGCCGTGGTAGGTTGAGGCTGAAAGGTTCGGTGCCGCGAAATTGGGTGAAATCAAATTCTGCTTTAGGGAAGACGCCGGCCTCGATGGCCTCGGCATTGGCTCGCAGTTCGGCCGCGGTGAGTTGATCGAAGAAGCTGGCAAAGGTTTCCGGGGAGACTCGGCAGACATGTTGGATGGTGCGGAGGGCGCGATCGGCCCGCTGGGCGAGTTTTCGCGCAAAGAAATTTGGGCCGGCGAGAAAGTCGGAGTAAGTGATTTGGGCTTGGCCCACCTCGTCAAGGTAGGCGGGGGTGATCCCTCGGCCGGTGGAGCCGCGAGGTTCTTCGGCTAGAATTTGGGTGCGATAATTTTCCCAAGCAAGATCGAGCAGGCGGTGGGTAAGATCGGAGACCATCGCGCGTTCGTCGATGACGAGGCGGGAGAAAATGGCGTGACCTTTTTGTTCAAGCGGGCGGGCTTCCCAGGTAAATTTGCGGGGATCGGCGACGACGCCACTGCCAATGCAGAGGTGCGCAGCATCACGCACGACGACGCCAGCCGGCAGGAGGTTCAATTTAACGCCGCCGGCAGTGTGCCCCGAGTTGGCGCCGCCATTGACCTTCAGGACGACCGACACGGCGGCGGGGGTACCGCGTAATTCATTGGCGACCTCAGGAATGAGGCGGCCTTTGCCCTCGTCGCCGAGAGAGATACCCACATCGGCGATAAGCTGGCTGGAAAAAGGGAGCAGGGACATAGGTGGAAGCTAAGAGTTTGAGCAGGAAGAAAGGAGAAACCGGCGGCAATGGAAAACTAAGTCACAAATCGAGCAGGCCGCCGCTCATTCCAAACGCTTGGCTTCAGCAGACCCAGCGACCGAGCAATTTTTCCAGCTACGCGCTAGCGAAGAGCGATTGCAGATTATGCAGACACGTCCGGCTGGCCGTTTCTCCGCCGTGGGAGAAGGCATGGCCGGCGGGGAGGTGAAGGAGAGCGTCATCGATTTTCTCCAGCCGCCAATGCGTCTCCAGCGAAAGATAGCCCGCATAACCGATGGTCCGCAGCGCTTCGAGATGAGCGCGCCAGTCTACTTGGCCAAGCCCCACGGGGGTGCCGGCCGCGATGAGTTCCGTCGGCTTGGGCGCAGTTAGCCGGCGCGCATCTTTGACATGGAGATGGAGCAAACGTGATGCGAGTAGGTGCAAATCCGCTGGGGAGGGGGCTGCGGCGCCGGGCACATAGAGCACATTGCACGGATCCCAGATGGCGCCCATGCGTTCGGCGGGCAGCGGCGCTAGGATGGCCGCGGTTTCGGCGGCGGTAGCGGCTAGGCAGGAGTGTTCGTTTTCTACGCCCAG
>SXZN01000240.1 GCA_005787865.1 Opitutaceae bacterium
CGCGCGACGCAACGAAGCACGTACCAGATGACAACCGAACAAGAAGACACCCTCTTAAGCGTGCGGTTGACCGAATTGGTGAAGCGCTTAATTTTCAGTAATGCTCTCCCGTCGAAGACCTGATGCTCGCGGCCGGAACGTGTAATCCCAAAACGGCATTGGCGCGCGGCGACCGCGCAATTTAAGCCAGCTTTATAACTATGAAACTCATCTTCCCCATCATTTCTATGTGTGCTCTTGCCGTCACTACTCACGCCAGCTTCGACCTTGCCCGTTCACTTCCACCCGTGGCTACGCCACAGCCAAAAAATGTCACGGTGCATGCCGATCCGCGGATTGATAACTATTTTTGGCTACGGGAGAAAGAGAACCCCGCGGTCATCAATTACCTCGAACGCGAAAATGCCTATACGGAAGCCGTGCTGGCGCCCGCGACAAACCTGCGCGCTAACCTCTACCAAGAGCTGATCGGCCGGATCCAAGAAGATGATACTTCCGCGCCGGTATCTTGGCTCGGCTACAGTTACTATACACGAACGGAAAAAAACAAACAGTACCCTATTTACTGCCGTCGACTCAGCCGTGGAGTTGCCCCGGAAGAGATTCTGCTCGATCTGAATACGCTCGTGGGGACGCACACGTACATTGCCGTCGGACAATTTCGCGTGAGTGATGATGGGGCGCGACTGGCCTACTCGATCGATTGGACGGGTTACCGCCAATATGAAGTATTTGTGATGGACTTGGCGAGCAAGGCTCTCCTACCCCAAAAAATTGGCGCCGTCTCCAGCTTAGAATGGGGCGCTGGTCATGATGTGATTTACTACGGCACGGAAAATAAGACCAAGCGCTCCGATAAGGTTTACCGTTGGACCCTGAGCCGCGGGCAAACTGAGTTGATCTATCAAGATCAAGACGAACTCTATAATCTTCAGGTCGATAAATCTCGCGATGGTAAATTTATTTTTATCCACGCTGAAAGTAAACAGACCAGCGAGGCGTGGGCACTCGCCACTGATATGGTCGGCGCAAAACTTCAGCCGCTACTCGGGCGAACGGAAAATGTTAAATATTACAGCGAACACCGAAACGGGCAATTCTACTATGTGACCAATCGGGCTGGGGCAAAAAACTACAAGATCTGCCAGGCTCCCGTGAGCCAACCGACCGCCACCACCGATCTCATCGCGCCTAATCCCGCCATTAAGATCGAGGGGCTGGATATGTTCGCCGATTACATGGTGATCACCGAACGGGAAAATGGGCTCCCCCATCTGCGGCGTTTCAGTTTCGCTTCGGGTGCCTCGACCCGCTTGACCATGCCCGAGGCGACTTATGAAGTCAGCGCGGACCGCAATTGGGATTACCACACCAGCATTTATCATTTCGGCTACCAGTCACTCGTTCGCCCCACCACGGTTTATGCTGAAAACTTAAATACCGGGGAACGTACCCTCATTAAACAAACGGCCGTGCTGGGCGGCTTCAGCCCTAAGCATTACAAGTCAGAGCGAATCTGGGCGACGGCACGCGATGGGACCCAAGTGCCGCTATCGATCGTCTATCGAGCTGACTTAGATCGCACCAAACCACAACCGCTTTGGCTCTATGGTTATGGTTCTTACGGCCTCAGTATGCCGGCGGCCTTTAGCAGCAGTCGAGTCAGTCTCCTCGATCGTGGGATTATTTACGTCATCGCGCACATTCGGGGTGGCGGTGAACTCGGGGAAGAGTGGCGCGAAGCCGGCCGGATGGATAAAAAAATGAACACGTTCAACGATTTCGTCGACTGCGCCCAATGGTTAGTCGACCAGCGCTGGACGATTCCCGCGCAGCTCGTAACTTCAGGGGGCAGTGCCGGCGGACTGCTCATGGGCGCGGTGATCAACCAACGCCCCGATCTCTTTCACGCGGCGATCGTGCAAGTGCCGTTCGTTGATGTGCTCAACACCATGTTGGATGCCACGCTGCCGCTAACCACCGAGGAATACATCGAGTGGGGTAACCCGAATATTCCAGAGCAGTACCAGTGGATGCGCGCTTACAGTCCGTACGATAACCTTCAGGCCACCACCTACCCGCATCTCCTGGTGCTCGTCTCCTATCATGATAGCCAGGTTCCTTATTGGGAGGGGGCCAAATATTTGGCGAAACTCCGCACGCTTGATACCGGAGCCAACGCCACCTTGCTCCATGCCACCATGGGGGCTGGCCACGGCGGCGCGGCTGGACGCTACGACGCTTTGCGCGATGTCGCCCGTAATTATACGTTTTTCCTGCAAGCGCTCGGCCGCGACAAATAATTAGCTCTAAACAAGTCCCCTCGCCGATGAAGAAATATTCGCTTCTAGCATTTTTGTTTAGCGTGGGGCTGAGCACGGCCTGTGCGGCTGAGCCGCCACCGCGCTTTGGTCTCGTGCTCCATGGTGGCGCAGGAGTCATCGAACGACAGAATATGTCGCCCGGTCGCGAGGCTGAAATTCGCCATCAATTGAGCGAAGCCCTCGCTGCCGGCTACGAAGTGCTGGCAAAAGGCGGCTCCGCCTTGGAGGCCGTCACCGCCGCGATTAATGTGCTCGAGGACTCCCCGCTCTTCAATGCGGGGTGTGGCGCGGTGCTTAATGCCGCTGGGCAATGCGAGCTGGATGCTTCCATCATGAATGGAAATACCCTGGCCGCGGGGGCGGTCGCCGGACTGCAGCGTATTAAAAATCCCATCAATCTTGCCCGGGATGTCATGACGAAATCGAGTCACGTCATGTTAATCGGCGAAGGGGCCGAGCAATTCGCCCAAAGCCTAGGCTATGCCTTGGTCCCCAATGCATACTTCCAAACAGAATTCCGTCGCGAACAATTGAAGAAAATCCAGGCCCGCGATAAAGCTGCGCCGAACGGCGTTCGCCGCACATCTGATTATTTTGATCAGCAAAGCCGTTGGGGTACCGTCGGGTGCGCGGCCCTCGATCAACAAGGGAACCTCGCCGCCGGCACCTCGACTGGCGGCATGGCGAATAAAAAATATGGCCGCGTCGGCGATGCCCCCATCATCGGTGCCGGTAATTACGCTAATAACGCAACTTGCGCGCTCAGCGCCACCGGCGATGGCGAATATTTCATGCGCCTCAATGTGGCGCATGATGTCTCTGCTCAGATGGAATACCGGGGTGTTCCGCTCCACACCGCGGCGGCCGCCAGCATCGCCAAAGTTGCCCAGCTCGGCGGAACCGGTGGCGTCGTCGCCATCGACCGACAGGGCAACATCGCAATGGAGTTTAACTCGCTGGGGATGTACCGCGCCGCTCATCTCGCCGGGCAACCGGCTTTCGTCGCTATCTACCGTGACGAAACAAAACCCTGAGAAATTTCTGCACTAACAGCCAGCGTGGCCTCGGCTCGTCAGGCCGCGCGACCCTCGACCCTGAAAATATTTACCCGTGACCAAGACTGAACTCTTAGCGAAAATCATTACTCAGCTACAAGCGGAGCTCACGATGCTGACCGCAGCCGCATTGGCGACCCACGCCGAAGCGACTGACGAAGAAAATAAAGCTGAAGACAAATACGACACGCGGGGGCTGGAAGCGTCTTACCTCGCGCACGGACAATCCAAAGCAGCCGATGAAGCCGCCCTCGCTTTGGCGCAATTCCAAGCCATCGTGCCCCGAAATTTTTTGCGCACGGAGCCGATCAGCGTGGGAGCCTTAATTACCTTACAGGGACCAGAGCAAAATTACTATTTCATCGGACCACGGGCCGGCGGGATGGAAATAGCCGACGGCAATCAACGCGTGCTGGTGATTACCCCGCAATCTCCGCTGGGGCGTCACTTGATGGGCTGCAGCCAAGGAGAAGCCCTCACCCTCGATCTTGGTGGTAAGCGGCGCACGGTGATCATCGAATCAGTCGTCTAGCACCCTGCAGTCCAGAGATCACGGATTGCACTTTGCGTGAGGACCGTTTGTCTGCGCTTCAACTTATGCCTACCACCTACAAACAACTCCGCGCTGACATTATTACGGCGATGAAAGCCCGCGACACGGCGACGGCGACAGCCTTGCGCACGATGGATGCCGCCATCCAGCGCGCAGCGATGGACACCAGTAAGCCCATCGATGAAGCGCTCACGATGGCTACTTTTCGCAAAGCGGTTAAAAATCTCACGGATGCCCGTACCGAATTTGAAAAAGGCGGGCGCGCAGACCTCGTGGCGCTGAACTCGGCCGAGATAGCCATTCTCGAAAAATACCTCCCCGCGGGACTCGATCCCGCCAAACTGGAAGCCCTCGTCCTGGAAGTCATTGCCGCCACCGGGGCCACTTCTAAAAAAGAGATGGGGAAAGTAATCGGCGCTTTAAAACAGCGCGCCGAAGCCGGTCTGATTGATTTTGGCGCCGCCAGTAAAGTTATCCAAGCCAAGTTGCCTTAAGCCAAGCGCGAGGCAGCTAGCGCCTGATTCTTTTAATCTAAAGGCACAGGCGGCACGGTAGCAGAGTGCCCCGGTTGGCGCATGAAATTATCCCGCCGCGCCGCGCGATCACCCGCGGCTAGTCGACGATCAACTGGGTCGCTGTAGGGCTGCCGGCGATACCCCGAACGGTTGGGATCGGCGGCACATTTAATCTGATAATCCTGCATCCGCTGAAAAATATTCAGCAACAATTCAGGCAAAAGATATTGGTCGAGCCCAGTTCGCTCCAAAACGAGCAGCAATTCATGCACCGCCTCCAAAGTCGACAGACAGCCCGCCTGCGGCTGTTGCTTGATAATATAGCGACTCGGCGCTGCCGGCGTAAACATGATGTGCGGCAGACGCTGAAGACTCGGGCTCAGCCTCAACATTTTTCGCGCCCCGCTCCAGGTTGCATCGAGTAAAATAACTACGAGGCGTCGATTTGTCAGCGCAAGGCGAAGTTCGCTAAACTGGGCCGCCGCCGTAGGGGCGCGTTCCACCTCAGATAAATTAAGTGCCGTGACGCCAGGATAGAGGAGCACGCAATAATTTAGCGGATCAGTGAGCACCGCTTGGACGAGCGCGTGGTCATCAAACCCCTTCCCCATATGCAGTTCACTATTTGGTAGGCACAATTGAGTGAGCCGACCGGTTCCGGCTTTTTCCTCTTTAAATTCCTTGGGGTGCATTAAAAAAATGAACCGGGTACGTGTCAGCAGCGGCAGCAAGGACGAGCACCAGCATAATTGCTGGGGCCAAAAGCAGCGGTAGCACATCTCTCTCATCCGGAAGGAACGAATAGAAACTAGCGCAGAAGCGAAGGCGAAAGTGCAATCGCCGCGCGCGGGCGTAGCTGGAATTATTACAATGAGGCCCAGCCGAGGCAACAATCAGGCCAAGTCATTTTAACTCTTACCACCGACCACTTACGGCAACAGCCCCAGTGATGAGTGCCGCCCAGACAAAAAAAGCGGCGGCAAATTTAAGCTGAAAAGAGGGTTTGGCTGATTTGTGCCGAAGAATAAAGAGCGCGCAGAATCCCCCTAACCACCCGCCCAGCGCACTCGTCAGACACAAGGTAGCTTCGGACACTCGTTGACCCCGCTTGCGCCCTGCCTGCCACTTGTCGTACCCAAAAATAAAAAATACCACGACGTTAGCTAAGCCGAACCAACCAATTAGAAATTGGTCTAACCCAGATAATTTCATGGGGCGGGTCGCGGCAGAATAGCGCTAAGCCGCGAGGGCCACTGCGCCATGTAGGCCAATTGGGCGGTGCGATCGGGCAAGCCTTCCGTGCGAGCTGGGTCTTCCAGAAAGCGGCGCGGATAACCTGGCTCGAGCGAGATAATGAATACGATCTTTCCCGCTACTTTAAAAACAGCGCGCCAAGCGCCGCAGCCAATGACAAATTCATCCGGCGCGCGCCGCGTGATGCGCCGGGTGCGATGCAGGCTGGGATCACGACTGAGCAATTCGTTCACGCGTGGGCGAAAATCAATGGCCCAGTGCTGGAGTAACCACTTGGCCTGCTCCTGCGCTAAGCTGGAAAATTCTACCTGGAATTGCGGCGGGGCGGCCAGCGACGTCTCCATTTCATCAAGCCAACCCGTCTTTTCATCAGGAAAGGAATCATAAGCCGGAATGTAAGGCTTGAGGTCAAACACGGGCGTGCCATCGACCAGATCGCAGGCGCCGAGGATGAGTCGGCGACCCTCAACCGCAATGAGCGGCACGGGCGTTAACCCGAGAGGATTAGGCCGATGAGGTGAGCGGGTGGCGAAGACGCCCCGTCTTGTCGCCGGACCGCGCGGAGGTAAAACCCGTGGCCGCCAGCCCGAATTGCGGTGAAACCACCAAATTAACCAGATCCGCGTGAACCCAGCGACATCATGGAGCGCTTGCTCATAATCACAGTCCGGCAGCAATTCGAGAATGTTGCGCTCCGCGGCACTCTCGGCCGGTTGATGACGCGCCTGAAACTTCACCTGCTTTTGCGTGTGAATATAACCAATCGGTTGGAGTGGAAGCATCTCGGGCAAGCCTCCAAACAATGCGCCTAGCCGGTTGGGTCGAGGGAAAAGACAGCCCCGGCGACCGCTGAACTCCGCCTCAATAGTCGACGTCGCGACAGCGTGCTTCGAGTTTTGCGCTAATGCGGCTGATTTGTGCTTCCGTCAGCGCCACCGGTCCACTCAGCAGTTGCGACGATAAATCTTGCGGGTTGGCGACGCGACAGCGGCGAGAATTTTGCGAGGGCTTAAGCGCCACCACCCAACCCGGCAGCGCCAATACTGGCGTGACCGTCAACTGTTCGGCGATTTCAGCTTTGATCGTAGCTGTAAACCAATCCGCATGACGTTCGGCTTGCTCAAGGCCGTGATTGTCTTCGCCCCAAGGCCAAACCAAGGAGCCGCCATCAAAATATACGGTGCCGGGATCAAAGCCGGGGCGCGCCGGACCCTTGCGGCGAGTTTTCGTCTCAATCACAAAAACCCCCGCTGGCCCGACCGCGAGATGATCGAGATTGAAACGGTGTTCTGTCGTACCACCCGGGACATCGTGAAAAATTCTCCAGCCGTACGCTTTCAACGGTTCAAGCTGTTCCGCCACGACGCGTTCACCGAAATACCCGAGATAGCGGTTACCACTTTCTTGCGCGCGGCGCGAAAACCAGCGAGCGGAGTAATAGAAAGTCGCCAGGAAAACGACCAACGTTAACGCGGCTCCACCCAGTTGGAGCTCTTGCGGTAAGCGAACTGTCAGCAAGAGTAAGCTCATCCCACTCGCCGCGGGCACAACGGAGGCCACAATCATTCCGATAAAACCCTCTTCCTCAAACCGACGCACCAAGCGAAGTTGGGTCTCGCCCGGGGCGCGCAATAATTTGAGGTCAGCGGCAAACGGCAGCCGCTGCTTCCGCTGCTGGCGATGCCAAGCAAGCATGGCGACAATACAGCCGCCAAAGAGAGCCAGGTAGCCAAGGTAGAATATTTCGGTTGGCCAATTCATGGGGGCGAGCAATCAGGGGGGCGAGAGAGTGACGCGATTCTAGCGCCGCCGTCAACGCTAGGCCGACCGGGGTATTTCATTCTTCGACTACATCCCAGCCGGCCAAGGCGCCGTCCTGGATATTCACGCTGACCTTCATGGGGCGACAACACACCTCACAATCCGCCGTGAACTCCGCACTGCCCTCACTAACATCCAGGGCGAGTGAAAATGACTCGCCGCAATGAGGGCAGGAAAGAGTGAGGGCATCATGCATCGGGTACCATCGAGCAAGGCTAGCTTACTTAATCGAGACCAGCTCGACTTCAAAAATTAACGTCGAATTAGCGGGAATTTTTCCCGCCGCCCGAGGGCCATAGCCCAGCCCAGCTGGAATATAAAGTTTCCACTTATCGCCGACCGCCATCAGTTGCAGCGCTTCGACCCAGCCTTGGATTACGCCGGTGACGGCGAATTCGGCGGTATCACCGCGTTCCACGGAGCTGTCAAAAACCGTCCCATCGACCAGCGTGCCATGATAACGCACGACGACCGTATCGGTCGACTTGGCCTTGGGGCCTTTGCCCGTGACCAGAATTTCATACTGCAAGCCAGAAGCGGTAACTTTTACGCCCGCGCGGGTTTTATTTTTTTCTAAAAATTCCGCACCCGCGGCAAGCTGCTTAGTGGCGGCTTCCGCTGTCACTTTTGCCATCCGCTCCTGCAGCGTGGTGAACGCCGCTTGAATGTCCGCCTCAGGTAAGGCCGTTTTGGCTTTAGTCAGGCCATCCTCGAGTCCCGCCTTCAGCGCAGCTTGGTCCACGGTGAATCCGCCCTGTTGCGCAATGCCGGCGCCCATATTGTAACCAATTCCATAGCTGACGCGCTGTTCAACTGAGACCAATGCGCTCGCCGCGGGTTTGGCTGCGGCCTCCTTCGGTGCCTTGCTACAAGCGGGTAAAAGCAACGCCATGGCGGCCAAAGCGATGCTGAGGGAAGTAATGGAGCGAGCGCTCATTGGACGGGAGGCAACAGATGTCATATGGAAGTGATAATAAAAGGGCCGAACGCGGCGGTGACAAGGCTCGCTTTCGCTGCAGCAGGTATAATGGCCAATTTTAAAAATCAGCCGCCTAGGCCGAACGGTAGCAGCAAGCCAACCGTCGCGATTGAATGGCTATAAAATGAACGAAGGGGTTTAGCGATGCCCCCCACGGTGGGTACCGTGGCCCCCGTGCCAGGCACCGTGACCACGGTGGCCGTAAGACCCGCCATGGCTCTGATGCCCGCCAAAGCCCCAGCCGAGGCCGACGCCTACAGCCAATGGAGTCCAAAAGTCCCACGCAGGATCGTAAGTACGAATGTAACGGGGCGAATAATAGACGGGTTCACGCTGGGTATAATAAATTGTTTCTGGTTGCGCGTAGACCACCGCCGGAGCTGGTGCTCGTGCTGGCTCTGCGACCACCGTATAGGTAGCCTTTGATAGCGCGGCGGCCCGCACAGGCGTAGCCGCCGCCACTTCTACCGTGGTGTTGTAGGCAAAAGCGCGCGTACTGCCGTCCGGATATTGGTAGACCACAATCATGCGATCGGGTGACTGTTCCATGCGCAAAATAGTCAGACCTTCCGCTTCAGCATCCTTCAATAAAGACGTGGGGGTGGGTAATTTCTCAACCGCCACCACCCCATTTAACGTCACCGGCGCTAGCGGTGCCGCGGAAGCTGGGGCGGGAGCATTTTCCTGAGCTAAAACAGATGAACTGACCAGACTCGCGGCCAGTAAAAATGACGAAAAAAGAGCGGTGGTTTTCATGGATAATAGAATGGTTACTTAAGATGACCGTAAGCGCTAGGATTGGTGCCGTCAAATCTGAGTTAAGAACGGAGACGGAGAAAATCGATTTAACCGCTGCCTTTAAAGTCGTCCTGGCTTGTCTCGCAGGGGCGGAAGCCTCGTTGTGGCGCTGATGTCACTGCCGTCCACCGCCCCGCTGGCTCCCCTGACTGGATGTCCGCATCCCGATGCAGTGCTCGACGCCTTTCTCCAAGCGATGACGGCGCGCGGGCTGACGCTTTATCCGGAGCAGGAAGAGGCCATTCTCGAGTTGTTCGCAGGCCGCAACGTCGTGCTTAATACGCCGACCGGCTCGGGTAAATCATTGGTGGCGGCGGCCCTGCATTTCAAATCACTCTGCGCGGGGCAGCGCTCTGTTTACACCTGTCCCATTAAAGCGCTGGTCAACGAAAAATTCCTCAGCCTC